>NZ_JBHYXD010000018.1:83855-97801 GCF_042751995.1 Streptomyces sp. NPDC059371
CCTTCTTTTTTAGCTCTCTCGCTGGGGTTGTGGTGGTGGTTTTTCTCGGTGTTGTGGTGCCCTCCCCCCCCCGCACCGACAGGTCGGGCTGACCGGCGTGCGCGGGGCGGCTCCGCCGACGTGTGCGGGTCCGCTCCGCCGGTGCCGGGGAGGGCTTTCCGGCGGCCCGGGGGCCTGGGTGTCGCGCGGGGCTCCGGGCGGCGTAGTCTGAGGGCGCCATGCCGTACGAACCCCCCACTCATACCGTCGAGCGCTCCCTCCGCGCCACGACCGGAGCGAAGGTCATTGCCGGTGTCGACGAGGTGGGGCGCGGTGCCTGGGCGGGCCCTGTCACCGTCTGCGCCGCCGTCACCGGACTCCGCCGCCCGCCCGAAGGACTCACCGACTCCAAGCTCCTGACCGTCAAGCGCCGGACGGCGCTCGCCGTGGAGTTGGAGAAATGGGTGACGGCGTACGCCCTCGGGCACGCCTCCCCGGACGAGATCGACCGACTCGGCATGACGGCGGCGCTGCGCCTCGCGGCCGTACGCGCCCTGGATGCCTTGCCGGTCCGCCCCGACGCGGTCATCCTCGACGGGAAGCACGACTATCTCGGGGCGCCCTGGAAGGTCCGTACGGTGATCAAGGGCGACCAGTCCTGCGTCGCCGTCGCGGCGGCCTCGGTGATCGCCAAGGTGCAGCGCGACAAAATGATGGCCGAACTGGGCATCGACCATGCAGACTTCGGCTTTGCGGCCAACGCCGGGTACCCGTCGCCGGTCCACAAAGCCGCGCTGGAGGAGCGGGGCCCCACCCCGTACCACCGGCTGTCGTGGGCGTATCTTGATGCGCTGCCCCAGTGGCGGCACCTCAAGAAGGCCCGCAGTTCGACGGACGGAAACGTTCCGGAGATCGAAGGCCAGCTCGGCTTCGATTTCTGACGACTCCGTTCGCACTCATGTGCCACCCGCCGGGGCGAGTCGCGCCGGCGTTTGATAGATATCAGCTCATGCCTCTCATTCCCGAGGAGCCTCAGATTCACGAGAGTGCCCAGGGTCCCCGCGTCACTCCGGCCAGTGGCCGAACCGCGCCGACCCCTCGCCCTGTACCCGGTCCCCGTCCCGCGGCCCCGCCGCGTCCCGGCCGTCCGGGTCCTGTCCGGCCGATGCCGGCCCAACGCACCCCGCGCGAGCCGGTCGTGGCCGCACCGGGGCCGTCCGCCAAGCCGGTCGCACCCGCGGCCGGCACCCCGCAGATCCAGCTCGTCCCGGCTTCGGCCGACGGTGCGCTGGACGCCGCGGAAGAAGCCGTCGACCTGCTGCTGGAGTCGGGCCGCGCCCCCGGTGAGGTGCTGGTGATCACCACCGGCGATCCGCACCCGTGGGCCGTGCACGAACTCTCCTTCGGCGAGGCCGCCTACTGGGCGCAGCACGAGGCGGGCGACGACGTCTTCTACACCGACGCCGCTGCCGCGCCCCGCGCCGCTTCCCGTCCCGTGGTCGTGGTCGCGGTCAACGGTGGTTCCGGCGAGGTCGCCGCGACCGCCCTGCCCCTGGCCCTCGGCCGGGCCGGTGCCCTGCTGATCGTCTGCGGCGACCCGCAGCAGATCAACTCGGTCCTGGCCGCGGGCGTCTGAGCGCGGTCCGGACCCGGGCCGGAACGCGCCCGGCGGGACGCTGAGGGTGGCGCCACCGCGGCCCCGGCCCCGCGGGGGCGGCGGGGGGGCCGCCCGCGTCGGGCCCGCCCCGCACCTGCGGATCGGATCGGTTCCCGGCTGATGTCACAGCGCGGAGTCCGACCGCTCCGTACATGCGCCCTCCCGGTTCACCGCCCGCGCCTGCTCGGATGCTCGCTTCTCGGCATGCGCACGGTCACCCTGCGTGCACCGCATCGCTCGGTTTGGTCCGCGCCCTGCCGGCGGCAGGGCAGGCGTTCGGCGTATGCCCTCTCGGCCGCCGAAGATGGGCGCGCTCCGGATCAGGCCGCGCGTACGTCGCGCACCGGTGCGCGAGTGGTACGGCCCTGCGGTTCGCCCGGCCGAGCGGGTGCGGCCCGCCTTCCCCTAGGGCGGGGCGGCCCACCGGCCGTGACGGACCCGCCTCTCAGCGGGCGGCCGCCCGGCGCATCACCTCGGAGGCGACGCCTCCCGTGCGGGGCAGGGGCGGCTGCACCTCACCCACATAGAACTCGGGCGCCGACTCAGAGTTGGGGCGACGTCCGCCGCGGCCCTCGCCGAGAACCTGCCAGCCGTCACGTGTCAGTGTGATGTACGCGCCGCACCGCAGTCCGTGGAGCGTGCAGGCATCGCGCAGTCCCCACATCCAGGCCCCGTCCTCCTCCGTCCAGCGCGCGTCGCCGTCCCGGCAGTACAGCAGGACGGCCGTGCGCGCGGGAGTGCGGCGCCGCAGGTCGTGCGGGATGACCCGGCGAAGCTGTGCGAGCAGTGCGTTGCGGAACATCCAGCCGTCCGCGGGTGCCGGACGCCGGGTGAAGGAGGCGCTCGCCATCAGTCGCTCGTCCTGGTCGAGCACCGCGACGACCGCGGTCGACGGTCTGGGCCGGTGCCGGGCGTGAAGGCCGCTCACGACCTCACGGGGATCGCGCAGAAGCGGAATTCCGGCCGAGGCCCATTCGGCGGGTTCCAGCATGCGGGTCAGTGGGTTGGTGGAAGCGGCGGACAGGTCGGGAGACATGGTTGCCGCCGAGGACGGAGCGAATCCGAAGGTCACGGTCCTCCCTTCGGCTACGTGCCCGGACAGCGGGCGGGGTCGGACTTGGGGGAATGGCACGCCGCAGCAGAGCCCTACCGGACCACGGGCAAACCGTGCGGGGAGCGGAGCTCAATTCTTCCTGTCGAACTGGGTTGCGGCAACGAGCAATTGGGGCCACCGACCGTTTTCGGGCGATTAGCGTCCTATATACCTGCCCGGTGTTTCGAATGGCGACACACGAGTCACGCCTGTACAGCGAGGACCAGCGGCAACACTGCCTGGGCACCCGCTCTGCGAAGCATCCGCGATGCCACCGCCAGCGTCCAGCCCGTGTCCGTGGCATCGTCCACCAGAAGTACCGGACCCTCCGTTTCTCTCAGGACGTCGGCCAGCCGCGACGGCACGGTCAGGGCCCCGTCCAGCGCCTTGAGCCGCTGCGCGCTGTTGCTGCGGGAGATCTGGGCCGCGTCGCCGACGTACTCCACGGACCCCAGCAGCGGCAGCCGGCCGATCTCCGCGATCCGCGCGCCGAGCGAGTTGATCAGTTGCGGCCGTGAGCGCGAGGCGATGGTCACCACGCCGACCGGGCGCGGCGTCGCGTCGGGCTGCCCGGATGCCCAGCCACCAGGGCCCTTCGCCCAGTCGGCCAGGACGCCGACCACGGCCTGGGCGACATCGTCCGGAACAGGCCCGTCCGGGGCCTGCGGGGCGAGCATCGGCCGCAGCCGGTTGCCCCAGCCGATGTCCGAGAGCCGTCCCAGGGCACGCCCCGGAGCGGCCTGTTCGCCGGCCGGGATGCGGCCCTTCAGATCGACGCCGACCGACGCCAGCCCGGTCGGCCACATCTTCCGGGGCTCGACCTCGACGCCCGCGCGGTCCAGCTCGCCGTTCGCCGCGTCCAGCGCGGCCGCGGACACGGACTCCTGGAACCGCCCGCCGGCGCAGTTGTCGCAGCGCCCGCAAGGCGCGGCGCCCTCGTCGTCGAGCTGTCGCCGGAGAAACTCCATACGGCAACCGGTCGTCGACACGTAGTCCCGCATCGCCTGCTGCTCCGTCGCCCGCTGCTTGGCGACCCAGGCGTAGCGCTCGGTGTCGTACGTCCAGGGCATGCCGGTGGAGATCCAGCCGCCCTTGACCCGGTGCACGGCTCCGTCCACGTCGAGCACCTTGAGCATCGTCTCCAGGCGGGATCTGCGCAGTTCGACCAGCGGTTCCAGGGCGGGCAGGGAGAGCGGGCGCTCGGCCCGGGCCAGGACGTCCAGGGTGCGCCGTACCTGCTCCTCCGGGGGGAAGGCGATCGAGGCGAAGTACTCCCAGATCGCCTGGTCCTCCTTGCCCGGCAGAAGCAGCACCTCGGCGTGCTCCACACCGCGGCCCGCGCGTCCCACCTGCTGGTAGTAGGCGATCGGGGAGGAGGGCGAGCCCAGGTGCACCACGAAGCCGAGGTCGGGTTTGTCGAACCCCATGCCCAGCGCCGACGTGGCCACCAGCGCCTTGACGCGATTGCCGAGCAGGTCCTCCTCGGCCTGCTGACGGTCGGCGTTCTCCGTCTTCCCGGTGTACGAAGCCACGGTGTACCCGCTCTGGCGCAGGAACGCGGTGACCTCCTCGGCCGCGGCCACGGTCAGCGTGTAGATGATGCCCGAGCCCGGCAGGTCGTTCAGATGCTCGGCGAGCCAGGCCATCCGGTGCGCGGCGTCCGGCAGCCGCAGCACGCCGAGACTCAGGCTCTCCCGGTCCAGGGGGCCGCGCAGCACCAGCGCGTCGGTGCTCACGCCGGTGCCGAGCTGCTCGGCGACATCGGCCGTCACGCGCGCGTTGGCCGTCGCGGTGGTGGCCAGCACCGGGGTGTCGGGCGGGAGGTCGGCGAGCATGGTGCGCAGGCGGCGGTAGTCCGGCCGGAAATCGTGGCCCCAGTCGGAGATGCAGTGCGCCTCGTCCACCACCAGCAGGCCGGTGGCCGCGGCCAGCTTGGGCAGTACCTGGTCGCGGAAGTCGGGATTGTTCAGTCTTTCCGGACTCACGAGGAGGACGTCGACCTCGCTCGACGCCACCTCGGCCTGAATGGTCTCCCACTCCTCCGTGTTGGAGGAGTTGATCGTCCGCGCGCGGATTCCGGCGCGGGCCGCCGCCTCCACCTGGTTGCGCATCAGCGCGAGAAGCGGCGAGACGATCACCGTGGGCCCGGCGCCCATCTCGCGCAGCAGCGCGGTCGCGACGAAGTACACCGCGGACTTGCCCCAGCCGGTGCGCTGCACGACCAGCGCTCTGCGCTTGTCGGCCACCAGCGCCTCGATGGCGCGCCACTGGTCCCCGCGCAGCTGCGCCTTGCCCGCCGGCGCGCCGACCAGGCGGGCCAGGACGGCGTCGGCCGTTGCCCGGAGTTCTTCGCGGGAGGTGTCGTGGGCGTTGTCGGGGGCTGTGGGTCGCGGGTCTGCGTTGGTCATGGCTCCATGCAACCGGATGGGTCCGACAAAGCGCGAACGAGACGTCGAGCTGTGGACAACTTCTGTCGTGATCATGGTGACGGTTATCCACAGGCTCAACCGGAATCTCTCGATCCGCGAGATGGTCACCGCATGACGAATCACGACGAATCGACCGGCACGTCCGGCGACAAGAACATCGGCGCGGTCGGCGGATGCGGCTGGAATCCCGGGCGCGACCGATCCAGTGGTGAAGGCGGCGAAGGCGGTCAGGGTGGCCGGAGCGGGCCGTGCGGCCGCGACGGCGACGGCGACGGCGACGACGCGTGGAACGATCCGGGCGGCCGGTCCGGCGACGGGCTGGAGGGTCTGGACGGCCGCTCCCGTGAAGGTGCGGACTGTCTGGACGGCCGCTCCCGCGACGGGTTGGACGGCGCGGGAGGCCGGTCAGACGACCGTCCAGCCGGTCCAGCCGGTCGGCCCGGGCGCGGGGGCCGGGCCCAGCCGGTTCGTCGGGTCGGCCCGGTGGTCCACGGCGGAACGGCCATTCCCGGCGGGCTGCGCCACGGCGGCGACGCGGAGCACGTCCCCGCCGATCATCACGCGGGCGGCATGGGCCTGCCGGGCGGAGAGCATCAGGTGACTCTCCGCACCCCGGCGGAGCTGGCCGACGCGCTGCCCTATCTCCTCGGATACCGCCCCGACGACAGCATCGTGCTGGTCGCCCTGCACGACCGGGAGCGGCGGGGCCGGTTCGGCGGCCGGGCCCGCCTCGGCATCCCGGCCCACGCCGAGGACTGGCCGGCCGCCTCCGACCAGCTCGCTCAGGGACTGGTGAAGGGGAGCGAGCGACGAGGCGCCCGCCCCGGGAGCATGGTGGCGTACCTGTGCCAGGAACCAGGGCGCGGTGAATCGGGCCGGGACGTCATGGAACGTCTGCGCCCGCTCGCACAGCTACTGCGGACAGCCTGTGGACATCTCGACGTTCCGGTGATCGAGGCGCTCTGCATCTCCGACGGACGCTTCTGGACCTACACCTGCCCGGGGCAGGGATGCTGTCCGCCGGAAGGCACGTCGATGGGGCTGCCGGGTACGTCCGTCCTCGCCGCCGCCGCGACGTACGCGGGACTTCAGGTGCGCGGCTCTCTGAAGGACCTCACGGCCAGGTTCCATCCCTGGGAGTCCACCGCCGCGCTGGGGCAGGAGGTCGCGCTCGACACGGCCAGCATCGCCCTCGTACCGAGGATCCTCATGGACGACAGCCGGGCCGAGGTGGCCGAGGAAACCCTCGCCATGGCCCGACGGATCAGGGACCGGTTCGTTGCGGCCTTTCCCGTGTCGGGTACGCGCCCGTCGGACCTGCGCGACGACGGACTCCTGGAGAACGACGAGGCCGCCACACTGATCCTCGGCCTGCAGGACCGCACGACCCGCGACCGTGCCGCCCAGTGGATGGAGGGCGACGAGGCCGCCCCGGCACTGCGCCTGTGGCGGGCACTGGCCCGTCGCTGTGTCGGCCCCTACCGCGAGCACGCCGCGGCACCCCTCACCCTCGCTGGATGGGTCGCCTGGTCCATGGGAGACGAGCTGGAGGCGCGAGAAGCGCTCGCCATGGCACTCGGCGCCGATCCCGAGTACCTGTTCGCCCGCCTGCTCCACCAGGCCTGCAATGAGGGCCTGGATCCGGAATCCGTCCGTCGCTGTCTGCGCGCGGAGCGCACGGACAGCGACCCGAACGAGCTGGAACGGTCGAACGAGCTGGAACAGCCGACCGACACGGAACGCGCGGTCGACTTCGGCACGCCGCTGCCGGTCTCCGGCCGGACGTCGCCCGGTTCCCACGCGCCCGCCGACCCGCAGACGAGGCCGGTCACCTCACTTTCGACGACCACCGCGCCGACGTCGGCCGCTCCGCCCTCGGCGCCTGCCGCATCGCGCCGCCGCAGGGCTCGTTCGGCGGCGATCGGCGGCAGCCGGCCGAGTCGGCGCGGCCCCGGGATCTCGAACCCCCAGGGGAACCGCCCGACGGGCGATGCCTCACAGGCCGGGGACCGGTCACGGCGAGCGGCGGACCGCGCGGACGGTCGGCGGCGAGGGCGGGAGAACAGCGAGCGGCACGGTGCCGGGGAGGACTCGTGAGCGACCGGGACACAGCACGGCGGGAGAGGGCCGGGACAAGGACCGGCCGGCCTTCTCTGCCGAGGACAGCCTGGCCTTCTCTGCCGAGGACCGGCCGGCTTTCTCGGCCTGGGACCTGCTGGCCTTCTCGCCCTGGGGCTGGCCGGCCTTCTCTGTCGAGGCGGATCGGGATTCCCGGCGCCCCGAGGGCGAGCCGCGCCCCGATCCCGCCGCTGCCGGCCGGCGGGCGGGTCTCCCAGCGGGCGAGGACAGCACCCTCACGGTTGGCGACCGTCCGACCGGTGCCGGTGCCGGTGGGGTGCGACCGGTGGCCGGCCCCACCGCCATTCGGTCGGCTTCCTGGTCATTCGCGTGACCCGGGACCGGGCTGGCCCGTTCACCTGAGTGGCGGAATCCGTGGCCGGATTGCGCCGCCACAACGCCCGCGACCCCCCGACCCCGCGGAGCCCCCACCCGGAGCCCAGCGCACTCCCGGCGCATCGAGCGCGGAGGAAGCCATCCCATGTCCATGCCCCATCCGTCCTCGGCACCCGACGGCGGTCCTCCGTCCGGGCCCGAACCCGCACAGCCCACCGGACGCGGGGGTGCTCCGGCGGCACCGCGACCGGGCCGCGACGCCGGTGAGCCCTTCCTCCCGGCAGCGCGCGGTCCCGGTGCTCCCCGGACGCTCCTTCCTGTGCCGGGCCGGCCGGCGGACCTGCCACCGGCCCACACCACCCTGATCTGTGCCGCGCTTCCCGGGCTGGTGATCTCGACGGAGGAAGGACAGCTCACCGGCCGCGGCCTGGAGGGCTTCTACATGGCGGGCCGACGGACTCTGTCCCGTTGCCTGGTCCGGGTCGCGGGCCGGGAGCCGCTGGCGATGCAGGCCCGGATGCTCGCGGCCGACCGAGTCCGCTTCGTGGGTACGCTGCGTGCCTGCCCCGACACCGGCCCGGACCCGGACGTGTTCGTCGAAAGGATCCGCCGGGCGGACGGCGTCGAAAGGATCACCCTGCGCAGCTCGGCGCTTCGCGTCTTGCGCGTGCCCGTCGAGGTCGCCCTTGGTACGGACCTCGCGGAACTGGGCGATGTCGCCTCGGGCCGGGCCGGCGCCGAGCTGTCCGCCAGTGTCCACGGCGCCGGTCTGCGCTGGTCCTGCCCCACGGGCCATGTGACCGTCTCCGCCGATCCGCCTCCCACCGACGCCCTGGCTTCGGCGGGATTGCTGCGCTGGGAGGTCGAACTGCCACCGGGGGGCACGCTTACGGTGGAACTGCGTGTCAGACCGGACGGCCAGGGGCCGGTCAGCGCGGTGGGCCGGGGCGCGGCGAGCCCGTTCGCCGAAGCCCGGGTGGTGAGCGACGAGTCCGGAGCCGAAGCGCTCCTGAGCACCTGCGTCGACGACCTTCGAGCCCTGCTGCTGCGCGACCCCCGGCACCCGGCCGACACCCACCTCGCGGCGGGAGCGCCCTGGCGCTGCGGGCTGGCGCCGGCCGAGGCACTGGCCGCGGCCCGGATGACCCTGCCACTGGGCACCCGTCTCGCCGCGGGCACGCTGCGCACCCTCGCCCGCACCCAGCTCGCCGGTCCGGGACCGCACGCCGGACTGATCCCGGGACCGCTCCGGGACAGCGGGCCGCACCTGCCGCCCGGCTGCACGGCGACCGAGGCCACCCTGCTCTTCCCGGTGCTTCTCGCCGAGGCCTGGCGCTGGGGGCTCGCCGAGCGGGAGGTGGAGGAGTTGCTGCCCGTGGCCGAGCGGTGTCTGGAGTGGCTGCGGACCACGATCGGCGACGGCACGTACCTGCCCGACCCGCAGCCGGGCGGACCGTTCCGCTGCGAGACGCAGGCACACGCGCATCGCGCCGCGCTGCTCGGTGCCGATCTGCTCGACGCGCACGGACGGACCGGCGGCACGGAGCTGCGGCAGTGGGCCCGGGCGATGCGAGGGGCGTTCCGCGACGACTTCTGGGCCGAGGACCCGGCAGGTGGCCGACCAGTCGCCGCTCGCACCAAGGACGGGCGCCCCGTGCCCCAGCTCGGTTCGGGCGCCGCCCATCTTCTCGACACGGGTCTGTCGGGCGCGGGTGAGCACGCCCCAGGTCTGCTCGACAAGGCGCGGACCGAACAGCTCGCGCGGCTGCTCGGCGATCCGGACATGGACTCGGGCTGGGGGCTGCGCAGCCTCGGGGCGAAGGAGGCGGCGTACAACCCGTTCGGTCATCGCAGCGGGGCGGTGCGGGTCCACGAGACGGCCGTCGCCGTCACGGGGCTCGCCGCCGCGGGCCACGAGAAGGAGGCCGGCTCTCTCCTGCGTGGCGTACTGGCGGCGGCCGAGTCCTTCGGCGGCAGACTGCCCGAGATGTACGCGGGGGAGCAGCGAACCCGGGGGAGCGCACCGGTTCCTCATCCGGCCGCCTCCCGGCCCGCGGCCACGTCGGCCGCCGCCGGGGTGCTGCTGCTCTGCTCCCTGGCCGGGATCCGCCCCGATGCGCCCGCGGGCACGGTGACCCTGCGCCCGTTCCGGGCCGCGCCCCTGGGGGAGGTCGTGCTGACGGGCCTGCGGCTCTCGGGGGCTCCCTTCTCCGTGCGCGTCAGCCGGCTCGGGCTCGCCATGGTCGAGGAAGCGGGCGAGGGGGTGCAGTTGGGGGTGTGATGCCGCGGGACGCCTCATCGACCGGATCCTGGGCGGCTGGGCGCCGTACGGGACGGAAGTCGATCAACCTGGGACCGGGCTCCCGAAGGAGGTGTTTATCGTCAGGCAGACGACTATGATCGCGGCATGCCCTACGACCCGTCAGCCTTTCCGCCCTTCGCCGTGACCGTGGACCTGGTCGTGCTGACCGTGCGCCGCCATGCCCTGTGCGCGCTGGCGGTACGGCGGGGCGAGCAGCCGTTCCAGGGGCGATGGGCGCTGCCCGGCGGTTTCGTACGGACCGACGAGGACCTGGCGCAGGCCGCGGCGCGTGAGCTGGCCGAGGAGACGGGCCTGTGCGCCCACGACCCCTCGGTGCCCGCGCAGGACAACGGCGCGCACCTCGAGCAGCTCGCGACCTACGGTGACCCCAAGCGCGACCCCCGGATGCGTGTGGTGAGCGTCGCGCACCTCGCCCTCGCCCCCGACCTGCCCGCTCCCCGCGCGGGCGGCGACGCGAACAGCGCGCGCTGGGCGCCGGTCGAGGAACTGCTGCAGCAGGGCGGATACGGGCGGGACGGGGAGCAGGCGGCGCCCCTCGCCTTCGATCACGCGCAGATCCTCTCGGACGGTGTGGAGCGCGCCCGGTCCAAGATCGAGTACTCGTCGCTGGCGACCGCTTTCTGCCCCACGGAGTTCACCGTCGGTGAGCTGCGCCGTGTCTACGAGGCCGTGTGGGGCGTGGCGCTCGACCCGCGCAATTTTCACCGCAAGGTGACCGGTACGCCGGGCTTCCTCGTGCCCACCGGGGGCACGACCACACGCCAGGGCGGACGCCCCGCCCAGTTGTTCCGCGCGGGCGGCGCCACGCTGCTCAACCCGCCGATGCTGCGCCCCGAGGTCTGAGGAAGGGCGCGAACACGGTTCCGGGCGCTCGGAGCTCTGCGCCCTTCGCCGGACCCGCGAGGCCCTCCGCCGGACCCGCGCAGCCCTCCGCCGGACCCGCGCAGCCCTCCGGAGGCGAGCCGCATGGCGCCCGGAAAATCCGAAATGTCGCGCTATCTTGCTTTGGGTGATCCAGGCCATCGGACTGACCAGCAACACCCGCAAGGCGCGTCCGCCCGCCGTCGACGACGTGTCCTTCGAGGCGCACGCGGGCCACGTCACAGCGCTCGTCGGAGCCCGGGGCGCGGGCAAGACGACGGCACTGAGACTCATGCTCGAACTCCAGCAGGGCCGCGGAATCACCTACTTCCGGGGCAGGCCGCTGCACCGGATCGCCCATCCCTGCCTCGAGGTCGGCGTACTCCTGGGCGAGGTGCCGGGCCACCCGGCGCGCACGGTCCGCGGCCAGCTCCGCATGCTGTGCGCCGCCGCCGGGGTACCCGCGCGCCGCGCGGACGAAGTCCTCGAAGTGGTCGGGCTCGTCAGCCTGCGGGACGAGAGCCTGGGCACGCTCTCCCGCGGCATGGACCGCCGGCTCGGACTGGCCTGCGCGCTCCTGCCAGACCCCCACACCCTCGTTCTCGACGCCCCCGCGGACGGACTGTCCGTCAGGGAAGGCCGATGGCTGCACGGGGTGCTGCGCGCACACGCGAACCAGGGCGGCACGGTGCTGTTCACCACGGACGACCCCAAGGAGGCCGCGCGGGCCGCGGACCGGGTCGTCACACTGGAGCAGGGATGCCTCGTCGCCGACCAGGAGGCCGCCGAGTTCGCCCGCACGCGGCTCCGGCCGCGGGTCGCCGTCCGCAGCCCGCACGCCGCCCGGCTCGGCTCCCTCCTGGCCAAGGAAGCCCGAACGGCACGGCGCTCGGTGGAAGTCGTGCGCGAGGAGGGCAACCGGCTCTCGGTGTACGGCAGCACCTGCGCCGACATCGGCGAGACGGCCTTCCGGCACGGCATCCTCGTACACCAACTCGCCGACGAGACAGGAGACATGGGGCCCGTGTCGGCCCCATCGCCTTCGAAGGAGGGCGAGCGCCCCGCCGACGAGCAGCGCCCCGCCGATGAGCCGCGCCCCATCGAGACCCCGGCCGCGGATGACGCTTCCGCCCTTCCGCCTCCCATCGCGGTACGCCAGGCCCGGAGCCCGTTGCGCCCTCTGCGCTACGAACTGCGCAGAGCGGCCGGTGTCGGTACCGGCTACTTCACGGCGGCCGCCGTTCTCGTCACCTCGGCCCTCCTGTCCGTCCTGCTGGCCAGAATCGGTCACACGCCGCAGCCGCGCCTGCTGGCCGCGTGGCCGCGGGAGCTCCCGCTCCCGCCCGCCGCGCTCGGCGCCGGGCTGCTGGGCGCCGTCGCCTTCGGCGAGGAGTTCCGCCACCCCGCCCTGGCCGCGGACCGCGGCACCGTCCCGCGCCGGCTGGGACTGCTGACCGCCAAGCTCTTCGTCGCCTCGGCCACCGCGCTGACGCTGGCGTTCCTCACCGTGGGATGCGACCTCGAAATGCTCTACCTCGTCTACGGACGGGAGCTCGCCGGAGTTCCGTCGGACTGGCTCTCGCTGAGCGCGAGTTGGTTCGGTCTCGTGGTGGGCTGCGCGTGGGCGGGCGTGCTGGCGGCCGGCATCTTCCGGTCCACCGCCGCCGGGCTCGCGGCGGTCCTCGCCGTGCCGGTCGTCGTCGTACCGCTCGTACAAAAGGCCTTCCGGGAGCCGTCTGTACGGTCGGCGGCGGGATTCCCGGAGCGACTCCGGGAACTGGTCCTCATGCAGTGGCCGTTCGGCGGCGAGCGCTACCTGGCGGCCGTCGTGCGGGTGCTCGCCCAACCTGTGGGCGGAGCGCTGCTGTTGTCGCTGACCGGACTGCTCTGCGTATATCTGCTCACGACCCTGCGGGGCCGGGTCCGATGACGACCGTCCGTACCCTTCCGTTCCCCCCGTGCGCACAACTCCCCGAAGAACGCCCATTTCTTTCCGATAAGGCGTCAATTGCGACGGTGTGAGCGATCACCCTTTCGTGTGCTTTTCACCAAAGACCTCAAGGCAGTTGGAGCCGGCGCCGACAAAAGACCCGTGAGTACCCTTGCGCAGACCATGATGACCGCCGCCCGTTCCTCAGACTCCGGCCTCGCCGGACCGGGCGAACTCGACCGTTACCCCTTTGCCGACGCGTCGGGTGCCGACCGCGTCGGCCCCCCTGTGTGGGAGAGCGCCGAACCGGAGCTCGGCCGCGTCGGCCGGCGCGCCGCCGGCAGCCGCGGACGCGGACTGCACGGCCAGCTCGTCCAGCAGCTCGGCCAGATGATCGTCTCCGGAGACCTCGGCGCGGACCGTCCCCTCGTGCCCGAGGAGATCGGCCAGCGATTCGAGGTCTCCCGGACCGTCGTCCGTGAGTCGCTCCGCGTCCTGGAGGCCAAGGGGCTGGTCAGTGCCCGCCCGAACGTCGGCACGCGGGTGCGTCCCGTCAGCGACTGGAACCTCCTCGACCCGGACATCATCGAATGGCGGGCCTTCGGTCCGCAGCGGGACGACCAGCGGCGCGAGCTGAGCGAGCTCCGCTGGACGATCGAGCCGCTCGCCGCGCGCCTCGCGGCCGGACATGGGCGCGAGGAGGTCCAGCAGCGGCTCGGCGACATGGTCGAGATCATGGGCCACGCCATGTCGCAGGGTGACGCCTTGACCTTCTCGCGGGCCGACACCGAGTTCCATTCGCTGCTCATCCAGCTCGCGGGCAACAGGATGCTGGAGCACCTCTCGGGGATCGTGTCGGCGGCGCTCCAGGTCTCCGGCAACCCGGTCACCGGCTGCGACCGGCCGAACGAGGCCTCGCTGGGTCACCACGCCCGCATCGTCGACGCCCTCGCGGCGGCCGACGGCACGGCGGCCGAGACGGCCATGCGGCAGCTCCTCACCGTCCACCCCGAGGTGGAGCGTGTCGTGCCCGCGCCGCGCGAGCACTGATCGTGCGGCGCGGGTGACGCGGTCCGGAGCGTGTGCGCGTCCGTGGCGGCGTCGGACCCGAGAGTCATCACCCGTCCGGTCCGCACCCAAACCTTACCCCGTTTTGTGTCGACCCCGCGGTGCGAGCCCGGCGGGCCTGATGTAATAAAGAGGATATAAACGATCTGTTA
>NZ_JBHYXD010000018.1:97811-119050 GCF_042751995.1 Streptomyces sp. NPDC059371
GGACGACGACGCGTACCGGCGCCGCCTCTACCGGCTCGCCGACCGGCGCCGCCCACGCGCCGCCGGGCCGCCCCGCCCCCCCACCCCCCGCGGGGGCGGGCCCCCCCCCGACGGTGCGACCGGGCGGCGGATCATGAACTAACCTGGATTGACAGGATCTGTCATCTTTTGGGCACTTACGGGGTGTGACTCGGGCCACGCAGATTGGGCGTAACGCTCTTCGGGGCAGCGCGATGACCTAAGAGGTGATAGCCGAGGAAGGAATACAGACGCCGTGTGTGGCGCTGTGCATCTTCCCGGTCCCCGCCCGCGCCGTCGGCCCATCCCCAGTCGGCGGTCGTCGGTTCCTGTCCACAGCGGACGGGGCCGGAAGCCGTTTTCCAACGTTCCGAGAGGTTGTTCGTGTCGGCCAGCACATCCCGTACGCTCCCGCCGGAGATCGCCGAGTCCGTCTCTGTCATGGCGCTCATCGAGCGGGGAAAGGCTGAGGGGCAGATCGCCGGCGATGACGTGCGTCGGGCCTTCGAAGCTGACCAGATTCCGGCCACTCAGTGGAAGAACGTACTGCGCAGCCTCAACCAGATCCTCGAGGAAGAGGGTGTGACGCTGATGGTCAGTGCCGCGGAGCCCAAGCGCACCCGAAAGAGCGTCGCAGCGAAGAGTCCGGCCAAGCGCACCGCCACCAAGACCGTGGCGGCCAAGACGGTGACCACCAAGAAGGCCACCGCCACCGCGGCTCCGGCTGCCCTCGCCGACGATTCGGCCGAGGACGCCTCCGCAGGCAAGTCCGCCGCAGCCAAGAAGACGACGGCGAAGAAGGCCGTCGCCAAGAAGACGGTCGCCAAGAAGACGGCGGCCAAGAAGACGAGCGCCAAGAAGGACGACGCGGAGCTCGTCGACGAGGAGACGGCCGAGGAGACCCCCGGCAAGCCCAGTGGGGACGAGCCCACCGAGGACGGCGCCCAGGGCTTCGTCCTGTCCGACGAGGACGAGGACGACGCGCCCGCGCAGCAGGTAGCCGCAGCCGGTGCCACCGCCGACCCGGTCAAGGACTACCTCAAGCAGATCGGCAAGGTCCCGCTGCTCAACGCCGAGCAGGAGGTCGAGCTCGCCAAGCGCATCGAGGCCGGTCTGTTCGCCGAGGACAAGCTCGCCAACGCCGACAAGCTCGCCCCCAAGCTCAAGCGTGAGCTCGAGATCATCGCCGAGGACGGCCGCCGCGCCAAGAACCACCTCCTGGAGGCCAACCTCCGTCTGGTGGTCTCCCTGGCCAAGCGCTACACCGGTCGCGGCATGCTCTTCCTGGACCTCATCCAGGAGGGCAACCTCGGTCTGATCCGCGCGGTCGAGAAGTTCGACTACACCAAGGGCTACAAGTTCTCCACGTACGCCACCTGGTGGATCCGTCAGGCGATCACCCGCGCCATGGCCGACCAGGCCCGCACCATCCGTATCCCGGTGCACATGGTCGAGGTCATCAACAAGCTCGCGCGCGTCCAGCGCCAGATGCTCCAGGACCTGGGCCGTGAGCCCACCCCGGAGGAGCTGGCCAAGGAACTCGACATGACCCCCGAGAAGGTCATCGAGGTCCAGAAGTACGGCCGTGAGCCCATCTCCTTGCACACCCCGCTGGGCGAGGACGGCGACAGCGAGTTCGGTGACCTCATCGAGGACTCCGAGGCCGTCGTCCCGGCCGACGCGGTCAGCTTCACGCTCCTCCAGGAGCAGCTGCACTCCGTCCTCGACACCCTGTCCGAGCGTGAGGCGGGTGTCGTCTCGATGCGCTTCGGTCTCACCGACGGTCAGCCGAAGACCCTCGACGAGATCGGCAAGGTGTACGGCGTGACCCGTGAGCGGATCCGCCAGATCGAGTCCAAGACCATGTCGAAGCTGCGTCACCCGTCGCGTTCCCAGGTGCTGCGCGACTACCTCGACTAGGCCTCGGCCGCACGTCGACGAGGGCCCGACCTCCTCCTGGAGGTCGGGCCCTCGTCGTGTGCGCGGAATGCGTGCGTTCGCCTGCTGGATCACTCTGGGTGTTCCACGACCCTCCCAGTGTGAGGAGCGCGCATGCGCCGTCCCTACGCCCCGACGCTGGCCCTTGCGGCCGCCACAGCGGTGATATCACTGACCACCCCCGCCCTGGCGTCCTCCGACAGCGTTGTCATAGGAAGCCGTCCGGTCCAGATCTCCGACAGTCCGTGGACGGTCGCACTGTCCAGCCGTGACCGGTTCGGAGGTACGCGCGCCGGACAGTTCTGCGGAGGAGTGGTCGTCGGTCCGACCACCGTCCTGACCGCGGCCCACTGCCTCGGCGACGACGTGCTGGGGGCACCACCGCGCGAGGAACGCGATCTGAAGGTCATCGCGGGCCGGGGCGACCTGATGTCCCGCGACGGCAAGGAGATCTCCGTGCGCGACATCTGGGTCAACCCGCACTACGACAGTGATACGAACGCCGGGGACTTCGGCGTGCTGACCCTCGCCGAGCCGCTGCCGGCCGCCTCCGTGATCCGTATGGCCCCCTCGGGCGACCCGGCGTACGAGCCGGGGACCGCCGCCACCGTCTACGGCTGGGGCGATCTGACCGGCGGCGGCGACTACGCGAACAGCCTGCGCGCCGCAGATGTGCACGTGCTTCCCGACACCGCCTGCGAGCGGGCCTACCCCGGGGACGAGTCCGGCACGTACGACGCCGCGTCCATGGTCTGCGCCGGAGAGCCCGCCGGCGGCCGCGACGCCTGTCAGGGGGACAGCGGCGGGCCGCTGGTCGCCCAGGGCCGTCTCATCGGGCTGGTGTCCTGGGGGAGCGGCTGTGGGCGCCCGGAGAGCCCGGGGGTCTACACGCGGGTCTCAGAGGCCGTCCAGGCGCTGAACGCGGGCCGCTGAGAGCTCTCGACGATGCGATACGAGTGCGGGCGGTCACTCCCTGTGTCCAGGGTGTGACCGCCCGCTCACCGGCCTGTCGCCGGTACCCGCTCGTCGTTGATGCGAAGGTCAGCGTTCTTCGTCGTTGACACTCTCGGGAACGGACGTCAGCCGCTCCGTCTCGTCCTGTATCTCAGCGGCGATCTTCTTGAGTTCCGGCTCGAACTTGCGACCGTGGTGGGCGCAGAAGAGCAGTTCTCCGCCGCTCAGGAGGACGACGCGCAGATATGCCTGGGCGCCGCAACGGTCGCAGCGGTCAGCGGCCGTCAGCGGGCTCGCGGGGGTCAGAACAGTAGTCACGTCGCCTCTTCTCTAGCTCGACGAGCTGTCGTACCAGGGTCAACATCCAACCAGGCCGAAAACGTTCCCGCTCGCGGCTTTTCCTCGAAATTTTCTTTCGAGACGGCTGTCTGCTGCCGGGTGGCGGCGAATGAGCCGTATTGCGTGTCTTTGTGTCTGTACGGGTTCGCGCTGTCTGTCAGGTGTCGGTCCTCCCGGCTGGATTGCCGGTTGTTCATGAGGACGTGCCCGGAGCCTAAATGGTTCATGCCTCGAAGGGAACGTGATATGTACTTCACTCCATCGAGGGATCGAACACCCATACGATCCTGGACTAGGGTGAGTTCATGCGAGGGTGGTGCTACAACGGCTCTACCAGGCCTCGGTACCCTCTGAACGGCGACCGAAGCCGGGCCCTTACCCAAAAGGGTCTCCCATGAAATTCAGCGAGGAGCGAACCGCGTGACCGCCGATACGTCCGTGCCGTCCACAGCGCTGCTGACCGGAGCAGACCGGGACGGTTCCAACTACACCGCGCGGCACCTGCTCGTCCTTGAAGGGCTCGAGGCAGTGCGGAAGCGCCCGGGCATGTATATCGGGTCGACCGACAGCCGCGGCCTGATGCACTGCCTCTGGGAGATCATCGACAACTCCGTGGACGAGGCCCTCGGGGGCTACTGCGACCACATCGACGTCATCCTGCACGACGATGCCTCCGTCGAGGTGCGCGACAACGGCCGCGGCATCCCCGTCGACGTGGAGCCCAAGACCGGCCTCTCCGGCGTCGAGGTCGTCATGACCAAGCTGCACGCCGGCGGCAAGTTCGGCGGCGGCTCCTACGCGGCCTCCGGCGGTCTGCACGGCGTGGGCGCCTCGGTCGTGAACGCGCTCTCCGCGCGCCTGGACGTCGAGGTGGACCGCAGCGGCCAGACCCACGCCGTGAGCTTCCGCCGTGGCACACCGGGCGCCTTCAAGGCCGACGGACCGGACGCCGCCTTCGACGCGAGCAGCGGTCTGCGCAAGCTCAAGCGGATTCCGAAGACCCGCACCGGCACGCGCGTGCGCTACTGGGCCGACCGCCAGATCTTCCTCAAGGACGCCCGGCTCTCCCTGGAGCACCTCCACCAGCGTGCCCGCCAGACCGCCTTCCTGGTGCCGGGCCTGACCATCGTCGTCCGTGACGAGTTCGGGCTCGGCGAAGGTGGCAGCAAGGGCGAGGAATCCTTCCGCTTCGACGGTGGAATCAGCGAGTTCTGCGAGTTCCTGGCCTCCGACAAGCCGGTCTGCGACGTCCTCCGCTTCAGCGGGCAGGGGACCTTCAAGGAGACCGTTCCGGTCCTCGACGAGCACGGCCAGATGACGCCGACCGAGGTCACCCGTGAACTGGGCGTCGACGTCGCCATGCGCTGGGGCACCGGCTACGACACGATCCTGAAGTCGTTCGTGAACATCATCGCCACGCCCAAGGGCGGCACCCACGTCGCCGGCTACGAGCAGGCCGTCGCCAAGACGATGAACGAGGTCCTGCGGTCCAAGAAGCTGCTGCGCGTCGCCGAGGACGACATCGTCAAGGACGACGCGCTGGAGGGCCTCACGGCCGTCGTCACCGTGCGTCTCGCCGAGCCGCAGTTCGAGGGGCAGACGAAGGAGGTCCTCGGCACCTCGGCCGCCCGCCGCATCGTGACGAACGTGGTGACCAAGGAATTCAAGGCGTTCCTGACCTCCACCAAGCGGGACGAGGCCGCCCAGGCGCGGGTCGTCATGGAGAAGGCCGTCGCCGCCGCGCGCACGAGGATCGCCGCCCGTCAGCACAAGGACGCGCAGCGCCGCAAGACGGCCCTGGAGTCCTCCTCACTGCCCGCCAAGCTCGCCGACTGCCGCAGCGACGACGTCGAGCGCAGCGAGCTCTTCATCGTCGAGGGCGACTCCGCGCTGGGCACGGCGAAGCTGGCCCGGAACTCCGAGTTCCAGGCGCTGCTGCCGATCCGGGGCAAGATCCTCAACGTTCAGAAGGCGTCCGTCACGGACATGCTGAAGAACGCCGAGTGCGGTGCGATCATCCAGGTCATAGGAGCCGGCTCCGGGCGGACCTTCGACATCGACGCCGCGCGCTACGGGAAGATCATTCTTCTCGTCGACGCCGATGTCGACGGCGCGCACATCCGGATCCTGCTGCTGACGCTCTTCCAGCGCTACATGCGGCCCATGGTCGAGGCGGGCCGGGTGTTCGCCGCGGTTCCGCCGCTGCACCGGATCGAGCTCAGCCAGCCCAAGAAGGGGCAGGACAAGTACGTGTACACGTACTCGGACCGTGAGCTGCGGGAGACGGTGCTGGAGCTGCAGCGCAAGGGTGTGCGCTACAAGGACTCGATCCAGCGGTACAAGGGTCTCGGTGAGATGGACGCCGATCAGCTCGCCGAGACGACGATGGATCCGCGGTTCCGGACGCTGCGCCGGATCAACATCTCCGATCTGGAGGCGTCCGAGCAGGTGTTCGACCTGCTGATGGGGAACGACGTGGCGCCGCGCAAGGAGTTCATCTCCAGCTCGGCGGCGACGCTGGACCGGTCGCGCATCGACGCGTAGCCCTCCGGGGTGTCACCGGGTGCGGTGTCGCCCCAGTGGGTGAGTCGGGGCCGTGCCGGTACATCCGCCCGTCGCCGTCGGATCAGACGTGAGCTCCCGAGGGAGCCGCTGCTCGATCCGAACGTGAGCGACGGGCCTGTGATGTACCGCCACGGCCCCTTCCGCATGCGGCCGACAGTGGGTGTGTCGTGGCCTGGGCGCAGCCCGTCACATGCGTGACTTTCACCCCTCCAGGCCGCCTTTTGGGTGCGGGAAATTTCAGCCCCTCCGGCGTTTGAGGAGCGGGGTCTGGGGCGGAGCCCCGGGTTGGGTAGGGGCGGAGGGGGCGAATAGGCCTGTGGGCCCCTGCAACGGGGCTCCGGCCGCATGGTGGGGGCCAGGCGTATGGGGTGGGTCCACCCGTGGGTGGAGAGACGGGGGCCCCGGGGATCCACCCAGGGTCCACCCCGGCGCCGATCTGCCGAGGCCGCGATGTCCGTAGCGTCGATGGGGTCGGCAGCGCTCGCTGCGGACACCCCCTTCTCGCTCACGGAGGCGCGCATGTCCGGGCTCATGAACGCCACGCTGATCCTCGCGGTCGCCGCAGTGGTGATCGCGCGCCAGTTCAGCGCACGCCGAATCAGCGCGGACCGCCGCTGGTGGATCGGGCCCGCCGTTCTCGCCGTCATGGCGCTGCGCGAGCCCGGCGTGATCGACCCGCACCACCAGATCGAGGCGTCCCTCTTGCTCGGCATGGAACTGGCGGTGGCGGTGGCCATCGGAGCCGGATGGGCTTGGACGACGCGGATATGGACGGAGCCGGACGGCGTCGTGTGGAGCAGGAGCACCAAGGCCGCCGGAGCCGTCTGGGCCGCGGGTATCTGTCTGCGACTGGGTCTGTTCGGCATAGGGACCCTGGTCGGCGTGCACCAGACCTCCTCGGCCCTGATGCTCGGCCTCGCGGCCACCCTGCTGGTCCGCTCCGGGCTGCTGACCTGGCGGGCACAGTCCCTGCAACCGGCGGTGACGGGACAGAGCCAGGGACAGAGCCCGGCATACGGTGACGGTGTCGGCCGCGCCCTGCGGAAGGAGCGCCTGTGAGGGACAACGTCTGGATGCGCTGGCCCTCTCGTGAGGCACTCTCGCGTGTGGGTGTGCACAAGGCCCGCCGCGTGCTCGCCCGGGTCACGCGAGCCGTCGTCCTCGCCACCCTCGTCGCCACGACACTGACGAACCCGGAACTCGGCGGCTGGGCGCTCGCCGAGGGCATCGCGGGGATCGTGGTGTGCGGGATCCTCGCCTGGGGGTTCTGGCGGGCCACCCTGGAGCATCGCCTGCTGCCGTCCCTGGCGCTGCTCGCCCTGCTGCTGGCGGTCGCGTCCGTGGGGCACCAAGCGGGCTTCCGGGTCCCTGCGCTCGTCCTGCTGTGCGGGTGTGCCGTCGCCGCCATCGAACGGCTGCCCCTCGTGGCGGCCCTGCCGGCCACTGCGGTCGCGCTCAGCGTCTACGCGGCGTTCGACGACGACGCCTGGCTGACCACCGCGGCCACCACCGTGGGACTGGCGCTCGCTGGATACGTGCTGCGCCTCGACGCGGAAGCGCGGGCCGGTGCGCAGCGGCTGCTGGCCCAGGAGCGCGCTGCTCGCGCGGCCGAGGCGGAGTCGGCGGCCCTCGCGGAGCGAGCGCGGATAGCCAGGGAGATCCACGACGTCCTGGCCCACAGCCTGTCGGCGCAGCTCGTGCATCTGGAGGCGGCACGACTGCTCATCGAGAGAGGAGCGGACCGGGAGGTCATTCTCGAACGGGTCGTGGCGGCACGGGGAATGGCCCGCGAGGGGCTCTCGGAGACCCGGCAGGCACTCTCCGCGCTCCGGGGCGAGATGACTCCGCTGGAGGACTTCCTCGGCGAACTCGTGGCCACCGCCGACCGCGCCGGTGTCACCGTGACCGGCGAGCGTCAGCCACTTCCGGCGGAGGCGTCCCAAGCGGTGCGCCGAGTCGCGCAGGAGGCGCTGACGAACGTACGCAAGCACGCTCCGGGGGCCGCGGTACAGATCCGGCTGGACTACGGCGAGCACGAAGTGACGCTGGATGTACGGGATTCGGGTGGAAAACCGGGCGAACTCAGCGGTTCGGGAGCCGGGTACGGTCTGCTGGGCATGCGGGAGCGCGCGGAGCTGCTCGGTGGCTCGCTGGATGCCGGACCGGGCGAGGAGGGGTTCGTGGTGACGTTGAAGGTGCCCGTATGACCGAGCGGGAGGAGCGCAAGGGGCCGGCGCGGGTCGTGGTCGCGGACGATCAGACCGTGGTGCGCGAGGGCATTGTGATGCTGCTCGGACTGCTGCCCGGGATCGAGGTCGTCGGAGCGGCCGGTGACGGGGCCGAGGCGGTGGAGCTGGTGGCCGAACTCGCTCCGGACGTCGTGCTGATGGATCTGCGCATGCCCCGCTGTGACGGGGTCGAGGCGACCCGGCGGATCCGTGCCGAGTATCCCGGGACCCAGGTCGTCGTGCTCACGACGTTCGCGGACGACGAGTCGCTGTTCCCGGCACTGCGTGCCGGGGCCCGCGGCTATCTGACCAAGGACGCGGGAGGTGACGAGATCGTGCGGGCCGTGCAGAGTGTGCTCTCCGGGGACGCGGGGCTCTCGCCGAGCATCCAGCGACGGCTGCTGGAGCGGCTGTCGGCCCCGGAACCGGAGCCCGGCCCGCCCCTGGAAGCCCCGGACGGGCTCACCTCGCGCGAGACGGAGGTCCTCCTGCTGATCGCCGACGGCCTCAGCAACCACGAGATCGCCCGCAAGCTCCATGTGTCCACGGCCACCGTGAAGACCCACATCAACAATCTCTTCGCCAAAGCGGGTCTCAAGGACCGTGCTCAAGCAGTCCGTTACGCCTATGGGAAAGGTCTCGTGCGGCCGCCCGCGGGATGAAGTCACCTGATGGGGTGAAGAGCGCGGAGACAGGGGTCAAGGAGCCCCCCGATCTGCACATCCTTGGGCACGCGGCAGAAACGGGTCGCGGACAAGGAGAGTTCGGTGGACAAGCACGACGGCGGCGACACGGGGGAGGTCCAGTTCGACGACCCCTGGTACGACGCACTCGCTTCCGGCTGGGGCGAGTTGGACGGCACGGGTGCGCTCGCTCCCGCCGTGCCGGCCGCCCGATCGGAGCACGAAGGACGCACGGGCGACGCCGCCCGCGTCTACATCGAGGTACAGCGCAGCGCCGCCTTCCAGGAGGTGCGCGGCCGGTACCGCAGGTTCGTGATTCCGGCCGTCGCCGTCTTCTTCCCCTGGTACGTGGGGTATGTGGTGGCCGCGACCACCGCGCCGGGGTTCATGGCGCGTCCCGTCGCCGGCGCGGTGAACGTGGCACTGCTCGCGGGACTCGGACAGTTCCTCACGACGTTCCTGCTCGCCTGGGCGTACGCACGGCACGCTCGGCTGCGCCGGGACCGGGCCGCGCTCGAGCTGCGCTGGGACACCCAGGAGATGACGCGGAACGCCAGGAGTGGTGAGCGGTGAGCGGCCACCATCAGACCCTGGCGCTCCTGCTGTTCAGCGCGTTCGTCGCGGTGACGCTGGCGATCACGACATGGGTGAGTCGCAACCGGCACGGTTCGGCCGAGGAGTTCTACGCGGGCGGGCGGTTGTTCTCGCCGATGGAGAATGGCTTTGCCCTCTCCGGGGACTACATGTCGGCGGCTTCCTTCCTCGGTATCACGGGACTCATCTCCCTGTATGGCTACGACGGTCTGCTGTATGCCGTGGGATTCCTGGTGGCCTGGCTGGTCGTTCTCTTCTTCGTCGCCGAACTGGTGCGCAACTGCGGACGGTTCACGCTCGCCGACGTCGTCGCGGCCCGGATGGACGAGCGACCGGTGCGCATCGCGGCCGGAACGTCCTCGGTCGTGGTGTCCGTGCTGTATCTGGTGGCGCAGATGGTGGGCGCGGGCAGCCTGGTCTCGCTGCTGCTGGGCGGCACGAGCGACGCGGCGCGCAACTGGACGGTGATCGGTGTCGGCGCGCTCATGGTGATCTACGTGTCGATGGGAGGGATGCGGGCGACGACCTGGATCCAGATCGTCAAGGCGGTTCTGCTGATCGGCGGGGCCATCGCTCTCACCGTGCTGGTCCTGATGCGATTCCACGGGGA
Source organism: Streptomyces sp. NPDC059371 (assembly GCF_042751995.1). Taxonomy (NCBI): domain Bacteria; kingdom Bacillati; phylum Actinomycetota; class Actinomycetes; order Kitasatosporales; family Streptomycetaceae; genus Streptomyces; species Streptomyces sp. NPDC059371. The sequence continues at coordinate 107,741 of NZ_JBHYXD010000018.1, forward strand.
CATCAACGAACTGCTGCGCGCGGCCGCGCGGCGCAGCGGCCACGGCAAGGACTTTCTCGCACCCGGGCTGAAGTACGGTGGCGACTGGACGGCACGCCTCGACTTCATGAGCCTCGGGCTCGCGCTCGTGCTCGGCACCGCCGGCTTGCCGCACATCCTGTCGCGCTTCTACACCGTGCCGACCGCGCGAGCGGCCCGGCGCTCGGTGCTGTGGGCGATCGGGCTCATCGGCGGCTTCTACCTGATGACGATCGTGCTGGGCTTCGGCGCGGCCGCCGTCGTCGGTCCCGAGGCGGTGCGCGGATCGAACGCCGCGGGCAACACCGCCGTTCCGCTGCTGGCCCTGGATCTGGGCGGCGGGGCGAACTCCACCGGGGGAACCGTCCTGTTCGCGATCGTCGCCGCGATCGCCTTCGCCACCATTCTCGCGGTCGTCGCCGGAGTCACCCTCGCGTCCTCGGCGGCCGTGGCCCACGACCTGTACGGCTCGCTCCGCCGCCGCCGCGCGAAGCCACGCGGCGAGGTGACGGTGGCGCGCGCCGCGTCGGTCGGCATCGGTGTGATCGGCATCGCCCTGAGCCTCCTCGCCCGCGATCTCAACGTGGCCTTCCTGGTCGGGCTCGCCTTCGCCGTCGCCGCCTCGGCGAACCTGCCGGTGCTGCTGTACTCCCTGTTCTGGCGGTCCTTCACGACGCGCGGTGCCGTGTGGGCCGTATACGGCGGGCTGGTGCCCGCGCTGTTGCTCGTGCTGCTGTCGCCGGTGGTGTCGGGCAGCCCTGAATCGTTCTTCCCAGGTGCGGACTTCCAGTACTTCCCGCTGCAGAACCCGGGTCTCGTCTCCGTCCCCCTGGGCTTCGTCGCCGGCTGGCTCGGCACCGTCACCTCGGCCGAACCGCCGGACGAAGCCAAACACGCCGAGATCGAGGTCCGCGCGCTGACGGGCGCCGGGGCCGTCTGACGGCCGCGAGGGTCGAGCGGGACCGCCCTGAGCCGGAACCGCTCCGGCACCCCTCCGGCAGTCCGTTGCCGGATGGGTGCCGGCTCAGGGCGCCACCCATGCGTAGCGGTGTTCCGGGCGTCCTGTGTCGCCGTACTTGAGGGAGAGGCGCAGCCGTCCCGCTTGTTCCAGGTGCCGCAGATAGCGCTGGGCGGTGGATCGGCTCAGGCCGGTCTCGGAGGCCACCTCGTGGGCCGACAGCGGCTGGTTCGCCTCGTGCAGCACATCGCAGATCAGGTCCGTGGTCGGCTCCGAGTGACCACTGGGCAGCCCGGGGGAGGACGGCGTGGGGGCGGTGCGCAGGGCACCGAAGATCCGGTCGACCTGTTCCTGGCCCGTCACACCGTGGCCGCCGACCCGGTCGACGGTACGGCGCAGGGCGGCGTAGGAGTCGAGGCGGGTGCGCAGGGCGGTGAACGCGAACGGTTTGATCAGGTAGTGCAGGGCACCCAGACGCATCGCCGCCCGTACGGTGGCGACATCGGCGGCCGCGGTGATCATGATGACGTCGGTGCAGTGACCGTTCTCCCGCATCCGGTGGACGAGCTCGAGTCCCGTCCGGTCGGGCAGATAGTGGTCGAGCAGCACCAGATCGACGGGAGTGCGCTCGATCGCGGCCAGAGCCTGGGCGGCACTGTGCGCGCGGGCGGCCACCCGGAATCCGGGAACCTTGCTCACGTACTTCGCGTTGATCTCGGCGACGCGGAAATCGTCGTCCACGACCAGGACGTCAATCATCGGGCCTCTTTCTCTCAAGGCCAGGGCGTGTGTTGCGCCCGTGTTTCGGCTCCGCTGTTGTAGCGCGAGCAAAATGAGCACAACAGACCCTTGCGAGCAGAAGAACGGCTTGCGCCCAGAAGACTGATGGTGTGGCCCGCCCCACATCTACGGTCCCGGGCCATGAGCACAGACACCAGCCCCGCCATCGAGCTGCGGGGCGCGAGCAAGATCTTCAAGACCCCGTCGGGGGGTTTGCACACGGCCGTCAGGGACCTGGACCTGACCGTCGGCCGAGGCGAGTTCGTGGCCGTCGTCGGACCGACCGGCTGCGGGAAGTCCACCACGCTGACGCTGGTCAGCGGTCTTGAGGAGCCCACGGAGGGCGATGTCCTGGTCGCCGGGGAGCCCGTCGCCGGCGTCGGGGACAAGGTCGGCTTCGTCTTCCAGCAGGACGCCACCTTCCCCTGGCGCACGGTGCTGTCCAACGTGATGGCCGGACCCCGGTTCCGCGGCGTGCCCAAGGCCGAAGCGAAGGAACAGGCCCGGGAATGGCTCGCCAGGGTCGGGCTCGCGGCCTTCGAGGACCGGTATCCGCACCAGCTCTCCGGCGGCCAGCGCAAGCGTGTCGCCCTCGCCGCGACCTTCGTCAACGACCCCGAGATCCTGCTGATGGACGAGCCCTTCTCCGCGCTCGACGTGCAGACCAGGGCGCTGATGTCCGACGAACTGCTCGAACTGTGGGAGGGCACGGGCGCCTCGGTCGTCTTCGTCACCCACGACCTGGAGGAGTCGATCGCGCTCGCCGACAGGGTCGTCGTGATGACCGCGGGGCCCGCCACCGTGAAGCAGGTCTTCGACATCGATCTGCCACGGCCGCGCAAGGTCGAATCGGTGCGCCTGGAGCCGCGGTTCATCGAGATCTACCGCGAGATCTGGGAGTCCCTCGGCGAAGAGGTCCGCATCACCCGTGAAAGGAGCGCCGCCCATGTCGCCTGAGGTTCTCGGCGCTCCGGTCGTCGACACGGCCAGGACTCCGGCCCGCGCGCACTCCCGCGCCCGTGCCGCCCGTAGACGCAAAGTCGTGGTGGCGGCCGCCCGGGTGCTGCTCCTGGTCGCCGTGCTCGGCCTGTGGGAGGTGCTCTCGCGAGCCAAGGTCATCGACCCGTTCAACTTCTCCATGCCGTCGAAGATCTGGGAGCAGATCCAGACCTGGGTGATGCACGGGACAGCGCTCGGTCCGCTCGGTGAGCAGATCTGGCACACGCTTCACGAGGCGCTGCTCGGCTGGATCATCGGTGTCGTCGCCGGTGTGCTCTTCGGTATCGTGCTGGGGCGCGTCGCCTTGCTCGCAGACATCCTTGGTCCATACATCAAGGTGCTCAACTCCATACCGAGGATCGTCCTCGCACCGATCTTCGTGATCTGGTTCGGGCTCGGGCCGGCGTCCAAGGTCGCCTCGGCCGTGGTGCTCGTCTTCTTCCCAGTGTTCTTCAACGCCTTCCAGGGCGCCCGGGAGGTCGATCGGAACCTGGTGGCCAACGCCCGGATCCTCGGCGCGAGCGACCGCAGGGTGACGCTGCAGGTCGTCGTGCCGTCCGCCACCTCGTGGATCTTCACGAGTCTTCATGTCAGTTTCGGGTTCGCCCTCATCGGCGCGATCGTCGGCGAGTACATCGGCGCCACCAAGGGCATCGGCCTGCTCGTCGCGCAGTCGCAGGGCACCTTCAACGCGGCAGGTGTCTACGCGGCGATGGTCATCCTCGCCGTCGTCGCCCTGCTCGCCGAAGGACTGCTGACATTCGGCGAACGCCGCATCTTCCGCTGGAAGCCGTCGGAATCCGACCGCTGACCCCGCGCCCGCAAGCACGCACGACTTCTCTCCCGCACGTACGGGTCCGCTCTCCCGCACGTACGGGTCCGCCCGTACGCACGATCCCGCCGTACCCAGGCACGGCCTCCCCTCCACTCACAAGGACGTGAACCACCATGCGCAAGACCGCCAGATACTCCGCGCTTGCAGCCGCCGGTCTGCTCGCTCTCTCCTCGCTCACCGCCTGCGCCAACGACGCGGCGAGCACCACGGCCGGCTCCGGCAGCGGCGGGGGTGGCGGCAAGGGGGAGCACGTCAAGATCATGGTCGGTGGGCTGGACAAGGTCATCTACCTGCCGGCGATGCTCACCCAGCGGCTCGGCTACTTCGAGGACGCGGGTCTGGACGTCGAGCTCCTCAGTGAGCCGGCCGGTGTCCAGGCCGAGACCGCCCTCGTCTCGGGACAGGTGCAGGGAGCCGTGGGCTTCTACGACCACACGCTCGACCTGCAGACCAAGGGCAAGGCCGTCGAGTCCGTCGTGCAGTTCTCGCACGCTCCGGGTGAGGTCGAGATCGTCTCCGCCAAGCGTGCGGGCGACATCACGGCACCCAAGGACTTCAAGGGCCGGAAGCTCGGCGTCACCGGACTGGGTTCCTCGACCGACTTCCTGACGAAGTACCTGGCCGTCAAGAACGGTGTGAAGGTCAGCGAGTTCACCCCGGTCGCCGTCGGCGCCGGACCGACGTTCGTCTCCGCCCTCCAGCAGGGCGCCATCGACGGCGGCATGACGACGGACCCCACCGTCGCCACGGTCATGGAGAAGAACCTCGGCAAGGTCCTCATCGACATGCGCACGCCCGAGGGCTCGCAGAAGGCGCTCGGCGGGCCGTACCCGTCGTCAAGCCTGTACATGCAGACGGACTGGGTCAACGGTCACAAGGAGACGGTCCAGAAGCTGGCCAACGCCTTCGTGAAGACCCTTCGATGGATGTCCGGTCACAGCGCCTCCGAGATCGCCGCCAAGATGCCCGCCGACTACTCCCAGGGCAACCAGACGCTGTACGCCGGGGCTATCGAGAGCACGCTGCCGATGTTCACCGAGGACGGCGTGATGCCCGAGAACGGTCCCGAGACCGTCGAGAAGGTCCTCAAGGCGTTCAACCCGAACATCAAGAACGCCGATGTGGATCTGAGCAAGACGTACACCACGGAGTTCGTGAAGGCGGCCGTATCCGCTTCGGGTATGTCCTCAGACGCGGGTGGCCCACACATAGCGGTGCTCCGGGCGGCCCGCGTCGCCGTAGCGGAGGGTCAGACGGGCCTTCCCCGCGCGCTCCAGGAGCTTCAGATACCGCTGTGCGGTCTGCCGGCTCAGTCCGGTCTCCTCAGCGACTTCCTGGGCGGACAGCGAGCCCTCGGCGTTCAGCAGGGCACGTCGTACGAGGTCCGCCGTCGCGGGGGAGTGCCCCTTGGGCAGGTCGGGCACGGCGTTCGAGGAGAGCGCTCCGAAGATCAGGTCCACATCGGACTGCTCGGCCGTGCCGCCACGGTCGAGCGTGCGTCGCAGGTCGGCGTACGTCTCCAGTTTGGCCCGCAGCCCGGCGAACGAGAACGGCTTGACCAGGTACTGCAGTACACCCTGCCGCAACGCCGCCCGTACGGTCGTGAGGTCACGCGAGGCCGTCACCATGATCACGTCGATCTGATGGCCCCGTCGGCGCATCTCCTGGACGACCGCGAGACCTGACTCGTCCGGCAGATGGTGGTCCATCAGGACGAGGTCCGGGCGCGGCAGCCCCTCCATCCGGCGCAGCGCCTCGGCCGCGCTGTGCGCCTGCCCCGCGACACGGAAGCCCGGCACCCTCTCCACGTAGGCGGCGTTGACACGCGCGACCCGTGTGTCGTCGTCCACGACCAGAACCTCGATCATCCCGGCTCCCCGTCGGGGTTCCCGGCGCTCCAGTCGGCCCCGGTGTTCTCGGCATTCCAGGTGCTCGTCGCGTTCCCGGTGCCTCCGGGGGCGGCGTTCGGCGCGAGCGACGGGTCCGTCAGCGCCTCCGGCAGGACGACCGTGAACTCCGCGCCGCCGCCCTCCGCGTCGGCCACCTCCGCGCTGCCTCCCTGCCGCTCGGCGAGGCGCCGCACCAGGGAGAGCCCGATTCCACGCTTGCCGTGCGCCGGCGGCTGCTTCGTACTCCAGCCGTCGGTGAAGACCAACTCCCGCCGCTCCTCGGGGACACCGGGCCCGGTGTCCCGTATCCGCAGCACGGCGGTTCGCCCCTCGGCCCGCAACTCGACCTCCACGCGCGCGTGCGGCGTACCCGCGACGGCGTCCAGCGCGTTGTCGACGAGGTTCCCGACGACGGTGACGAGCCCACGCGGATCGACCAACCGGTCCGGCAGCAGCGTCCGGTCCGAGATCCACAGCGCCACGCCCCGCTCCGTCGCCACGGTCGCCTTGCCGACAAGGAGCGCGGCGAGCAGCGGATCGTGGACCTTCTCGGTGACCTGTTCCGCGGTGACCCTGTGGTCGCCGACCACTTCCCCGACGAACTCCACGGCGTCGTCGTACATCTCCAGTTCGAGCAGTCCCAGGAGTGTGTGCAGTCGATTGGCGTGCTCATGGTCCTGCGCGCGCAAGGCGTCGATCAGACCGTGCGTGGAGTCGAGCTCACGGCCCAGTTGCTCCAGCTCGGTCCGGTCGCGCAAGGTGGCGACGGCGCCGCCGTCCTCGGTGGGCATCCGGTTGGCGACCAGGACGCGCTGGCCGCGGACGGTGAGCAGGTCCGTGCCGGTGACGCGTCCCGCCAGCACATCCGTCGTACGGCCCGGACCCAGCGCGTCGTCGAGCGCCCGCCCGACGGCCTCGGCGCCGACCCCGAGCAGCCGCTGCGCCTCGTCGTTCAGCAGGCGTACGCGACCGCCCCGGTCCAGGGCGACCACGCCCTCGCGGATGCCGTGCAGCATCGCCTCACGCTCCGCCAGCAGCGCCGAGATGTCGGAGAAGGCCAGGTCATGGGTCTGTCGCTGGACTCTGCGGGAGATCAGATACGCGGCCAGCGCGCCGACGGCCATGGCCCCGCCGGCGTACGCGAACAACCCCGGGATCGCGTCGATCAGCCGGGCCCGCACACTGTCGTACTTGATACCCACCGACACCGCGCCGACGATCCGGTCGGAGGTGTCGCGCAGCGGCACCTTTCCCCGTGCGGAGCGCCCCAGGGTTCCGGTGTCGATCTCCATCACGTCCCTGCCGGCCAGGGCCTCCTTCGGGCTCGTCGAGACCGGTTCGCCGATCCGCGCGGGCTCCGTGTGCGACCAGCGGATGCCTCGCATGTCCATCACGACGACGTACTCGGCATCGCTCGCCTTCCGTATCCGCTCGGCCTCGGCCTGAACGGGGCCGGTCCTGGAGGGGGCCGTTCTCCGGAGGTCCACGGCGATCTGCGGCTGGGCGGCCGTGGTCTGCGCGATCGCGAGAGCGCGCCGCATGGCCTGGTCGTCCAACTGGGCGCTCAGCGGCGCCAGGAACAGCCCGGTGGCGAGTACCGCGACTCCCGCCGCGATCGCGATCTGCATCAACAGCACTTGGGCGAACACCCGCCGCGGCAGACCGAGGCGCAGTCGTCGCGCGAGGGGAGTGGGGCTCATGCCCCCGACCGTACGGCGGTGCCGCGTCCCCCCACGGTGAGTGTGGTGTGGATCTCTTGATCAATGCACGAGGCGGCCGTGGAGCGATCACGGCGCAGGAGATCAGTCGGTGGGCGCCTGATCCCGACTTCCGGCCGTTTCGTGCGACGCACCCGGTCTCGTGCGACGCACCCGGCCCTGGTCGAATCCGGGGGTCTGGCAGTCAGCAGGCCACGGCCACGGCCGTCGCCTCGAGCTGCCGTACGGCCACCACATCCATCCGGGCAGGTGAACCGAGCGCCGAACCGCAGCTCTCCGGGCGAGGCGGCAGCGAGGCACCCCGCGCGACGACGACCCGCCACAGCCGACCGTCGGAGTGGGCGACGGTGACGTCCCAGCGCGGCGCGCCTCCGTCTGTACGGATCACCGTCAGGACATCGGCGGCGTGCTCCCCCGAAGCCGTCCGTACGGCCAGCTCGGCCGCCTGGCCGGGGCGCTCCCAGGCTGAGTTCCCGCGACACCCCTCGGTGACGACCCGGCCCTCCCGGACGCCCTGGAGGATCTCCTTGACGGTATGGGCCTCGGCACGGCCGTACGCGTACCCGTACGGCAGGACCAGCACGGTGGGCGAGAAGCGATGACCACCCAGATGGGTGACCTCCCAGACGCCGCCGACGCCGGAGGCGGCCAGTTCCGCCGCCAGAGGGCGTCCGAGCAGGGCGCAGCAGCGGTCGCGCTTGCCGTTGGTGCAGACGAGGGCCAGCGGATCGCCCGTGTGGGGCCGTCCTTGGAGTGCCTCGTCGAAGGAGTGCGGGTCGCCCGCGCCGAGCGCCGAGAAGTCGAGGTCGAGCAATTCTCCGGGATCGTGCGTCATGGCGCTGCGCACCCAGGCGTTTCCCGGAGTGGTGTGGGCCGCATACACATGCCGTTCGGCGAGCGAACCGTGGTCGGCATGGCGCCCGGGACGCCGGATGAGCGCGATGCGCACCCCGGTGCCCTGCGCGGCCGCTTCGAGGGCGCGGCCGAGCGCGGGATCCAGGTGGCTCGAAGTGAGCGCCTTGGCACCCCAGGGTCCGGGCTGCTCGATGAGCAGCCATGTCCTCGCAGTGGCCGCGGTCCCGGAAAATGGCTCGTCGAGCTGCCGCGACACAGTCGTGCACGTACTCACAGAGGTGAGCCTAACCTGACTTCACCTCGTGCGGCTTCCCGTCGCCCGCAGGGGGCGCGCGAGGGGGCGTTCGGGCGCGTGGCCAGGCGTGTGGAGGTGTGCGTGGGGAGGTGGTGCCTGGAGAGCGCGCACAGGCGCCCTTCCTCCGCGCCCGGCGTGCGCCGTCTAGCGCGGGAGTGGCTGGGGCGGCCGCTCGCCCACATAGTGGCCGCTCGGCCGCATCCGCAAGGGGCGCTCCGTGTACTCCTCCAGGGTGTGGGCGATCCAGCCCGCCGTCCGGGCGACAGCGAAGATCGTCTCTCCCGCCGAGGCCGGCATCCCGGACGAGACGGTGAGAACGGCCAGTGCGAGATCGACATTGGCGTGCAGAGGGGCGTGCCTCGCCGTGGTGGTCACCACGTCGCGGGCCGCCGCCAGAGCGGGCGCCGCACCGGGCACCTCCTCCAGGAGAGCGAACAGGGCACGCGCGCGTGGATCCTCGCCGGGGTAGAGCCGGTGACCGAGTCCGGGGACACGGCGCCCGGCGCGCAGTTCGTCGGCGATCACGGGAGCGGCTGTGCCCTGGTCAAGAACGTCCAGCAGCAGTCGGTGCGCGAGCCCGCTGGCTGCCCCGTGCAGGGGCCCTTCGAGGACGCCGAGGCCCGCCGACACGGCCGCGTACGCATGGGCGCGGGCCGACGCCGCGACCCGGACCGCCAGTGTCGAGGCGGCCAGGTCGTGGTCGACGAGCAGTCCGAGTGCCGTGTCCAGCACGCGTACTGACGCCTCGTCGGGTGCCCGTCCGCTGAGCCGTGCCCAGAGCCGGCGGGCCAGTGGACCTTCGTCGCGGTGGTCGTGCCGCACGGTCGGAAGCGCGGCGACGAGGGTGGGGATGAGGGTGCGTCCGGTGCCGAGCACGGCGCTCTCGGAGAGGTCGAAACGCAGTGGGTCGGAGGCCGCCGCGGCGATCGCCGCGACGCGCAGCCGGTCGGTCGGGCCGCTGTGCTCGGGCAGCGAGTCGACGCTGCGCCGGGCCGCCGCCACGGCTGCCTCCGGGGCCGTGAACGTGGCCCCGGGGCGCAGTTCGCCGGTCCACAGCCATTCGGCGATCTCCTCGTAGGAGTACCGGGCGGCCAGCTCCGTCGCGTCGACGCCACGGAAGTAGTACCGGTCCTTGTCGATCAACGTGATGCGGGTGCGGACGGAGAGCTCGCCGCCACCGCTCGAACTGCCGCCGCCCTCCCGTCTGTTACGCCGTGCGAGGGCCTCGACCTCCTTGGTGTCGAACGTGCTCCCGCGCCCTCCCGGCTCCCGTCGGCTGCTGAGCTGACCGCGGCTCACGTACGCGTACACGGTCTCCGGCTTCACGCCGAGCAGCTCGGCGGTCTCCTTGGTGCTGAGTCGTCGGCCCTCGTGGGCGGGTGCTGCCGCTTCTCGATCCCTCATGAGCGCAACCGTATCTGTGGATCGGCATATTGATTTAATCAATATTGACAGTCACAGAGTCAAGCATGGACAGTCGAATCAAGTCCAGGGAGGAAACATGCCGATCAACCACGCCGCGTCCACCTCTGCCGACGTAGTCGCAGACGTCCTTGCCGATGTTCCGAGAGGTCTCGCCGGAGTCGTCGTCACCGACACCGAACTCGGTGATGTCAGGGGGCTGGAGGGCTTCTATCACTACCGCCAGTACTCGGCCGTCGACCTCGCGCGGGCCTGTGACTTCGAGGAGGTCTGGCATCTGCTGGCCCACGGCGAGCTGCCCGACGAGGCCCGCCGCGCCGCCTTCACCGAGCGGACCGCGCGACTGCGCCGGCTGCCGGACGACGTGCGTGCCGCGCTCCCGGCGATCGCGGCGGCGACCGGACCGTCGGGACCCCTCGCCGGGCTGCGCACCGCGTTGTCGCTGCTGGGGGCCTCGCTGCGGTTCCGTCCGGTGTACGACATCGACGCCGGGCGCCGCCGCGACGACGGCCTCGCGGCGACGGCGGCCGTTCCGACCCTGCTCACCGCGCTGTACCGACTCGGGCAGGGACTGGACCCTGTGGAGCCGCGTGAGGACTTGGGGTACGCCGCCAACTACCTGTACATGTTGACGGGTTCGGAGCCGGATGCTGCCCGCGCCCGTGCGGTCGAGCAATACCTCATCTCAACCATTGACCACGGATTCAATGCATCAACGTTCACGGCACGGGTGATCGCTTCTACCGGCGCGGATGTGGCCGCCTGTCTCGTGGGTGCGGTCGGGGCCCTCTCCGGTCCGCTCCACGGAGGCGCTCCCAGCCGTGCCCTGGACACCCTCGACGCGATCGGGACCCCCGACCGCATCGACCCCTGGATCCGCGAACGCGTTCTCGCCGGCGAGCGCGTCATGGGCTTCGGGCACCCCGTCTACCGCACGGAGGATCCGCGCTCGCGGATGCTCCGCGAGCTGGCTCAGGGGTTCGGCGGCCCGCTCGTGGAGTTCGCGGCCGAAGTGGAACGGCAGGTGGAGGCGATCCTGGCCGAACTCAAGCCGGGCCGCGAGTTGCACACCAATGTAGAGTTCTACGCCGGCGTGGTCATGGAACTCTGCGGGCTGCCCAGGGAGATGTTCACACCTACCTTCGCCGCCGCCCGCGTGGTCGGCTGGAGCGCGAACATCATGGAGCAGGCGCAGGACTCGAAGATCATCCGCCCGGCGGCTCGCTATGTCGGCCCGGTTCCGCCGGTGGCGGTGCCTGCTCGCGGCTGACCGGAGACCGAGCCGACGGGAGACCGAAACGGGCCCGGCAACAAGTCGTTGCCGAGCCCGGGTGGAGATTGCTCTGGAAATGCTGCCGCCAGGTGGGGGGGGATAACGTCCTTGGCCCGCAGGAGTGTCGCGCGCGTGATGACCACGATCCGCTCGTAGTCGGCTCGTGAGGTCGCGGTGTGGGGGGGCCGGGGCGCCCCCCGGCAGGGGGGGGTTGGGAAACGGTCACGGGTGGGGTAGCGGACGTATGGCGCGGGGTAGGTGTTCCCCC
>NZ_JBHYXD010000018.1:119060-129645 GCF_042751995.1 Streptomyces sp. NPDC059371
GCGGGGGGGGGGGGGCCGCCCGCCCCGCGCGCGGGCGGGGGGGGGGCGGGCCGGGGCCGCGCGCGGCGCGCGGGGTGGGGGGGGGGGGGGGGGGGGGGGCCCCCCCCCCCCCCCCCCCCCGGACAGGGGCGGCTTGCGAAACGGTCACGGAGGGCGAAGCGAACGTATGGCGAGGTGAAGGTGTGCCCACACTGAGCAAGGACGCTACGTGCGGCCTATGCGTCAGGAATATCAGCTTTCGCGTGAATCAGTGTTTCGCGGGTGACTACGACGATTCTCTCGTAGTCTGCCCGGGATGCGTCAGGGGGAAGTTGGGCGTCCAGTTTCTCCGTGACATCTGTCCCGATCACAGCGAACGTACCGTCGGACAGTTCGAAAATGTCCGGGCAATTGGCACCTGACGTACTGCCCCGCATGACGGGAGGAGTGCCGATCCGACGGATGATGTGGCTCACTCTTCTTGCTTCCCTTTGATCTCGAGGTGGGATTGCCTGCGCGCTGTTGCTGCGCGGCGCGATGCGGCCCTGTGGGGCCGCGACCTCGGACCGGGCGGCGTGGAGCGACGTTCGGTGGGGATCGACCCGATACGTGATTGCGCAGTAGTCAACCCTGTTGGCATCTGGAGAAACGCGCTGGTTTACCCGTTCGTTATCGCCCGACCGTGTGATTCGCCCAGCAGGGTGGCGCAAGTGGACGCGTTTGCGCCGGAGTGCGACAGGTGTCGGGCGCTACTCGCTCGACGGTTCGCCCACTACCCACCACTCATCTGCATCGGCTTCCTCCATTTGGGCGAGGAAATCTTCGACCATAAGTCCGATTTGGGCTTCTTCTGATGTGCTGATCAGGGTTGCCCGATGCGGGCGTGTTGCGTACCAGTACTCGCGGAAGATCGGGTTCTGGAGCCACCCGCGGGCAAAGCCGAAGAATTCTTCCCGGGTCATATTGCCCATGCGGTAGTAGCAGAGCGCGTTCGTGTACAAGGCGTTACTGAACAGGAACTGGCGCTGTTTCCTCGGGGACACGGTCCCGTCGTACGCGTCCAGGACCTCGGCCAGCTCGGGATCGTCCATGGCCTTGCTCAGCAGTTCCCAGTGGAGTCGCTGCTGGTGGGCGAGATTGGCCTGGCGCTGGGTCTGGGCGGCCTGCTCCAGCAGCTCGATCCGCGTGTGCAGCGCGTCAAGGGTGGATCGCTGCGCGACGAGGGTGACGGCGGCCCCCGCCAACAGGCCGACCGCCGCGGCGGCGGCGGAGCGCAACCCACGAACCTTGACTTTCATTGTGGCCATGTCAACCCCCGAATCAGGCGACCGGCCGCCGGTCGTCGGTTGTGGGGCGACAGGGAGCGGACCGGCGAGCGGTGGGCGGCGCGCTTGCCGTCTCCCAGTGTTGCCGAGCGGCTCTGATCGGCGGGGAGGCGGAGAGGAGGCGCACGGAGGGATGTGCGGGTCGCATCCACCGGCGCCATGTCCAACGTGTGCCCCGCGAGCGCCGCTAACAATCGTTCACTTCGGGGCGTTTCCCCTCACTCGTATGCTGGGTCGGCATTCATTCCCCGCGTGAGCGCCGGTCCCGTGAGCCGGTGCGCGCACAGGTTCAGAGAGGGCGCGTGGTGAGCCGGTCGAGTACCCGTCAGATCCCGGTCGTCGTTCTCGCCGGCTTCCTCGGTTCCGGCAAGACCACACTGCTCAACCATCTCCTGCACCGCAGCGGTGGCAGTCGGATCGGAGCCGTCGTCAACGACTTCGGCGCCATCGAGATCGACGCGATGGCGGTGGCCGGAGCGCTCGGCGACTCCACCGTCTCGCTCGGCAACGGATGTCTGTGCTGTGCGGTCGATGTCAGCGAACTTGATCAATATCTTGACCGGCTCGCTCAACCCTCCGCCCGGATCGACGTCATCGTCATCGAGGCGAGCGGGCTCGCCGAGCCCCAGGAACTCGTGCGCATGGTGCTCGCCAGCGAACATCCGGGAATCGTGTACGGAGGGCTCGTCGAGGTCGTCGACGCCGCCGAGTTCGCCGGCACGCGCGAGAGGCATCCCGAGATCGACCGGCACCTCGCACTCGCCGATCTCGTCGTCGTGAACAAGATCGACCGGGCCGAGGACGCGGGGCGTGTACTGGGCGTCGTCCGGGAGCTCGCCGACCGGGCAGCGGTCGTCCCCGCCACCTACGGCCGTGTCGATCCGGAGTTCCTCTTCGACTGCCGGCCCAGCGAGGAGCGCATCGGACAACTGTCCTTCGACGATCTCCATCGGAACGACGACGCCAACGACGGCAACCAGGGTGAAGGCGGCGACGGCCATTCGGGGGACGGCCATGAAGAGCCCGGCCTCGAGGCTCACGGCCGGCGCGGCCACCTCGGCCATCTCCACTCCGCCTACGATGCCCTCTCCTTCAGCTCCGAAGTCCCGCTCGGGCCACGGAAGTTGATGACCTTCCTCGACAGCCGGCCCGAAGGGCTCTACCGGATCAAGGGGTACGTCGACTTCGGCGTCCAGGACCTTCGCAACCGGTACGCGGTGCATGCCGTCGGGCGGTTCCTGCGCTTCTATCCGGAGCCCTGGACCGATGCGGACGAGCGGCTCACCCAGCTCGTCCTCATCGGCTCCGGGATCGACACGGTGGCGCTGGCCAAGGAACTGGAGGCATGCAGAGAGGACGCCCCGCACGCCGACGAACACAGCATGTGGGGCGTCCTCCGCTACGTACAGGATCCGGAGCCCAGCCCGGAGGGCTGACAACGGGCTGCACCGGGCCGACGGGCTACACCGGGCCGGCCACCACCGACACCGGCTTGCCCAGCGACACGCCCGAGCCGTCACGGCGCGGGTCGATCTCCGGCAGGTCGACCGGCATGCCGGTCTTCTGCGCCGCGCGCCCCGGCACCGGGCCGGCCCAGGCCAGCGACAGGCAGTCCTCGCCCTTCAGGAACCGCTGGCAGCGCACACCGCCCGTCGCCCGGCCCTTGCGCGGATACTGGTCGAACGGGGTGAGCTTGGCCGTGGTCTGGACCGAGTCGTCCAGCGTTCCGCGCGAACCCGCCACCGTGAAGACCACCGCGTCGACCGCCGGGTCGACCGCGTTGAACGAGATCACCTTCGCGCCGTCCGTCAGTTTGATGCCCGCCATGCCGCCCGCGGCACGGCCCTGCGGCCGCACCTGGGAAGCCTGGTAGCGCAGGAGCTGGGCGTCGTCCGTGATGAAGACCAGGTCCTCCTCGCCGGTGCGCAGCTCGACGGCACCGACGATCCGGTCGCCGTCCTTGAGGGTGATGACCTCCAACTCCTCCTTGTTCGAGGGGTAGTCGGGCACCACACGCTTGACGACACCCTGCGCCGTGCCGATCGCGAGGCCCTGCGACGTCTCGTCGAGCGTCGTCAGACAGATCACGGTCTCGTCCGGCTCGAGGGCGGACAGGAACTCCGAGATCGGAGCGCCCCCGGAGAGATTGGGCGCGGACGCCGTCTCGGGGAGCTGCGGGAGGTCGATCACGTTCAGGCGCAGGAGGCGGCCCAGCGACGTGACCGCGCCGATCTCGCCCCGTGCCGTCGCCGGCACGGCGGAGACGATCACGTCGTGCTTGGTGCGCTTGCCGTCCGGGTCCTGCCCGAAGGGCTCACCGGTCACCGTACGCGCCAGCAGCCCCGTGGCGGACAGCAGGACGCGGCACGGGTCGTCGGCGACCTGGAGCGAGACGGTCGCGGCCGGGGAGCCCGCGGACTCCAGGAGCACCGTGCGCCGGTCGGTGCCGAACTTCTTGGCCACCGCGGCCAGTTCGCCGGAGACCAGCTTGCGCAGCTCAGAGTCCGACTCCAGGATGCCGGTCAGCTCGTCGATCTCGCCGTTGAGACGGTCGCGCTCCGACTCCAGCTCGATGCGGTCGAACCGGGTGAGGCGGCGCAGCGGCGTGTCGAGGATGTACTGCGTCTGGATCTCGGAGAGCGAGAAGTGCTCGATCAGGCGTTCCTTGGCCTGCGCCGAGTTGTCGCTGGAGCGGATGAGGCGGATGACCTCGTCGATGTCCAGGAGGGCGACGAGGAGACCCTCGACCAGGTGCAGCCGGTCGCGCTTCTTGGTCCGGCGGAACTCGCTGCGGCGGCGTACGACGTCGAAGCGGTGGTCGAGATAGACCTCCAGCAGCTCCTTGAGGCCCAGGGTGAGCGGCTGGCCGTCCACCAGTGCCACGTTGTTGATGCCGAAGGACTCCTCCATCGGCGTCAGCTTGTAGAGCTGTTCGAGGACCGCCTCCGGCACGAAGCCGTTCTTGATCTCGATGACCAGGCGCAGACCGTGCGCACGGTCGGTGAGGTCCTTGACATCGGCGATGCCCTGGAGCCTCTTCGAACCGACCAGGTCCTTGATCTTGGAGATCACCTTCTCCGGACCCACGGTGAAGGGCAGTTCGGTGACGACGAGGCCCTTGCGGCGCGCCGAGACGTCCTCCACCGACACCGTGGAACGGATCTTGAAGGTGCCGCGGCCCGACTCGTAGGCGTCCCTGATCCCGGAGAGGCCGACGATCCGGCCGCCGGTGGGCAGGTCGGGTCCCGGGACGTGCTTCATCAGCGTCTCGAGGTCGGCGCCCGGGTAGCGGATGAGGTGCCGGGCGGCGGCGATGACCTCGCCGAGGTTGTGCGGCGGCATGTTCGTGGCCATGCCGACGGCGATGCCCGACGAGCCGTTGACCAGCAGGTTCGGGAAGGCGGCCGGGAGGGCGACCGGCTCCCGCTCCTGGCCGTCGTAGTTGGGCGTGAAGTCGACCGTGTCCTCGTCGATCGACTCGGTCATCAGCGACGTCGCGTCGGCCATCCGGGCCTCGGTGTACCGCATCGCGGCCGGCGGGTCGTCGTTGCCGAGGGAGCCGAAGTTGCCGTGGCCGTCGACCAGGGGCAGCCGCATGGAGAAGGGCTGCGCCAGACGCACCAGGGCGTCGTAGATCGACGCGTCGCCGTGCGGGTGCAGCTTACCCATGACCTCGCCGACGACACGGGCACACTTCACATAGCCGCGTTCGGGGCGCAGGCCCATCTCGTTCATCTGGTAAACGATGCGACGGTGAACCGGCTTCAGGCCGTCGCGGGCGTCCGGCAGGGCTCGCGAGTAGATGACCGAGTACGCGTATTCGAGGAAGGAGCCCTGCATCTCGTCCACGACGTCGATGTCGAGGATCTTCTCCTCGTACGAGTCTTCGGGCGGCGGGGTCTTCGTGCTGCGGCGGGCCATCGCTGCTGCGGCTCCTTCACAGTCTCTGCCGGGGCATGAGCGGGTTCTGACGCGCACCATTGTGGACCGCCCCACTGACAACGCCGACCGCGACCCGTCCGTAGCGCCCCTCGGGCGGGCTCCGCGGGCGTCGCCGGGACCGCTCCCGAGCGGCTGTCCGGGCCCGGTTCGCGGGCGGCCCGCGAGCACGTCCGGCCGGTGCACGGCGGTCCCCGAGGGCGTTCGCGGCGGATCCCGGAGGCCTTCCCCCGGCGCGCCGGGGACACGCACGAGTCTCGCTCTCGGCGTACGAGGTGCGGGAACTTCGCCAGCCGTCCGCGCGCTTGCATACAGTGGCAGGACCGACAGGAATGACGCAGTTCCGCGATCGAAGGGACGTACATGCCCATGGGTCACACGGCCACAGCTGAGGCAGGCTCCGGCGGCCTGACAGCGACCGAGCACCGCCTGGCCAACGGCCTGCGCGTGGTGCTCTCCGAGGACCATCTGACCCCGGTCGCCGCGGTGTGCCTCTGGTACGACGTCGGCTCGCGCCACGAGGTCAAGGGCCTGACCGGACTCGCCCACCTCTTCGAGCACCTGATGTTCCAGGGCTCCAAGCAGGTTCATGGCAATGGTCACTTCGAACTCGTCCAGGGCGCCGGCGGCTCGCTCAACGGTACGACGAGCTTCGAGCGCACCAACTACTTCGAGACCATGCCCGCCCACCAGCTCGAGCTCGCCCTCTGGCTGGAGGCCGACCGCATGGGATCGCTGCTCGAGGCGCTGGACGACGAGTCCATGGAGAACCAGCGCGACGTCGTGAAGAACGAGCGCCGCCAGCGTTACGACAACGTCCCGTACGGCACCGCCTTCGAGAAGCTCACCGCGCTCTCGTACCCCGAGGGCCACCCGTACCACCACACCCCGATCGGGTCGATGGCGGACCTGGACGCGGCCACCCTGGAGGACGCCCGCGCGTTCTTCCGTACCAACTACGCGCCCAACAACGCGGTCCTGTCGGTCGTCGGCGACATCGACCCGGAGCAGACGCTCGCCTGGGTCGAGAAGTACTTCGGCTCGATCCCCGGGCACGACGGCAAGCCCGCCCCGCGGGACGGCTCGCTGCCGGAGGTCATCGGTGAGCAGATCCGCGAGGTCGTCGAGGAGGACGTCCCGGCGCGCGCCCTGATGGCCGCCTACCGCCTCCCGGAGGACGGCACGCGCGCGTGCGACGCGGCCGACCTGGCGCTCACCGTCCTCGGCGGCGGTGAGTCCTCCCGGCTCTACAACCGGCTCGTACGCCGTGACCGCACCGCCGTCGCGGCCGGGTTCGGCCTGCTGCGGCTCGCCGGAGCGCCCTCCCTGGGATGGCTGGACGTGAAGACGTCCGGCGATGTCGAGGTCCCGGTCATCGAGGCCGCCGTCGACGAGGAGCTCGCCCGGTTCGCCGAGGAGGGTCCCACGGCCCGGGAAATGGAGCGCGCCCAGGCCCAGTTGGAGCGCGAATGGCTCGACCGGCTCGGTACCGTCGCCGGCCGTGCCGACGAACTGTGCCGGTACGCCGTCCTGTTCGGCGACCCGCAGCTCGCTCTGACCGCCGTACAGCGCGTCCTCGACGTCACGGCGGAGGAGGTCCAGGAGGCCGCCAAGGCCCGCCTGCGCCCCGACAACCGCGCGGTGCTCGTCTACGAACCGACCACCGCCGGCTCCGCCGACGAGACCGAGACCGACGAGGAGGCGGCGAAGTGACCGAGCTCGCCACCATGGACTTCCACTCGCAGCCCCAGGCAGGACAGCCGAAGCCGTGGGCGTTCCCCGCCCCCGGGCGCGGCACCCTGGACAACGGTCTGACCGTGCTGCGCTGCCACCGCCCCGGCCAGCAGGTCGTCGCCGTCGAGGTGATCCTCGCCGCGCCGCTGGACGCCGAGCCGGCGGGCCTGGACGGCATCGCCACGATCATGGCGCGCGCCTTCTCCGAGGGCACCGACAAGCACTCGGCCGAGGACTTCGCCGCCGAGCTGGAGCGCTGCGGCGCCACGCTCGACGCGCACGCCGACCACCCCGGCGTACGCCTGTCCCTCGAAGTGCCCGTCTCGCGCCTGGCCAAGGCCCTCGGCCTGCTCGCCGACGCCCTGCGGGCCCCCGCGTTCGCGGACAGCGAGGTCGAGCGGCTGGTCACCAACCGGCTGGACGAGATCCCGCACGAGACGGCCAACCCCGCCCGTCGTGCCGCCAAGGAGCTCTCCAAGGAACTGTTCCCGGCGAGCGCGCGCATGTCGCGCCCCCGCCAGGGCACCGAGGAGACGGTCCAGAACATCGACGCGTCGGGCGTTCGCGCCTTCTACGAGAAGCACGTACGCCCCGCCACGGCCACCGCGGTCGTCGTCGGCGACCTGACCGGTGTCGATCTCGACGAGCTGCTCGCCGACACGCTCGGCTCTTGGACCGGCTCGGCCGCCGAGGCGCGCCCCGTGCCGCCGGTGAGCGCCGACGACACCGGCCGCGTGATCATCGTCGATCGCCCCGGAGCCGTCCAGACGCAGCTCCTCATCGGCCGTGTCGGTGCCGACCGGCACGACCGTGTGTGGCCCGCCCAGGTCCTCGGCACCTACTGCCTCGGCGGCACCCTCACCTCGCGCCTGGACCGCGTCCTGCGCGAGGAGAAGGGCTACACCTACGGCGTACGGGCGTTCGGGCAGGTCCTTCGCTCCGCGCCGGACGGCACGGGCGCCGCGATGCTCGCCATCAGCGGTTCGGTCGACACCCCCAACACCGGCCCGGCTCTCGACGACCTGTGGAAGGTGCTGCGCACCCTCGCCGCCGAGGGCCTGACCGACACCGAGCGCGATGTCGCCGTGCAGAACCTGGTGGGTGTCGCGCCCCTCAAGTTCGAGACGGCGGCGGCCGTCGCGAGCACGCTCGCGGACCAGGTCGAGCAGCACCTGCCGGACGACTACCAGGCGACGCTCTACCGGCAACTGGCCGCCACCGGCACCGTGGAGGCCACCGCGGCGGCCGTGAGCGCCTTCCCGACGGACCGTCTGGTGACCGTCCTGGTCGGCGACGCGGCACAGATCGCGGATCCGGTGAGGGCCCTCGGAATCGGTGAAGTCACCGTGGTGGCAGCCGAGTAGAACTCGTGCGACGGAAGAGGGCCCTGACGGCTGAAGAGCCGTCAGGGCCCTTCCTTTTCCGGACGACGGTCCCAAGATGTCCGCATTCGTACGGTGGTTGCCCTTCTGCCCTGTGGGATGCGTTACAAAAATCGTGATCCGTTTGTTGTTCGAAAGACACCCCGTTTAGCGTCGGTCCGGCTGTTCGTCACGCAATGCGCCGCGCCCGCGGCACCGGACAGTCATCGCCGAGTCCCCATGGCGCGAGTCAGGGGAGCCGGGGACCCACGCAGTCCCTGGGGTGAATCGGACGCCCTCTTCGGAGGGAGCCCGTAGGAGACCTTCCTGCTCCGAACCCGTCAGCTAACCCGGTAGGCGAGAGGGAAGGAAAGGATCAGCCCCTACATGGCGTTCACCTGTGGCACCGGCAAGCATCGTCGTACGAGCAGCCGGGTGCACAGCACCACCACGACCGCCGTCGGGGTCGCGGCGCTCACCACCACCGGCGTGATCGGAACCCTGGCCGCTCCCGCGTTCGCCGCGGAAGCCTCCGTCGAGCAGACCGGGCTCACCCAGGCCGTCACCCTCAACGACACGGTCGCCGACCAGATCGACGCCCAGGCCTTCGCGCAGCAGCGCGCCGCCGACGAGGCCGCCGCGCGCAAGCAGGCCGAGCAGACCGCGCGCAAGCAGGCCGCCGAGCAGGCCTCGAAGCTCCGTGAGGCCAAGGAGCGCGCCGCCCGCGAGGCCGAGCGCAAGCGCCTGAACACGTTCGTCATGCCGATCACCGGTTCGTACGTCTCCACCGGCTACCAGGCCAGCAGCGCCCTCTGGTCCTCCGGCAGCCACACCGGCGTCGACTTCCACGCCGCCTCCGGCACCTCGGTCCACGCCGTCGGCTCCGGCACGGTCGTCACGGCCGGCTGGGGCGGCGCCTACGGCAATCAAGTCGTGATCAAGATGCATGACGGCACGTACACCATGTACGGCCACCTGTCGTCCATCGGGGTGTCCGTGGGGCAGGCCGTCACTCCGGGGCAGCAGCTCGGTCTCTCCGGGGACACCGGCAACACCACGGGACCGCACCTCCACTTCGAGGCCCGTACGACCGCGGAGTACGGCTCGGACATCAACCCGGTCGCCTACCTCCGCTCGCACGGCGTCAACGTCTGACGACCGCTTCGCGGCTTCCCACCGCTTTTGATGCCCCGGCTCACCGAGCCGGGGCATCGTCGTTTCCGGACGCCGTCTGTCCAAAAAATATCCATGGATTCAGGCCCGCCATCGGAAATTCAGGCTTCCTGCAATAGAGTCACTGAACAAGCGTCAATCGACGGCGTTTCACGGGGATTAAAGCGGAGGTCGGTCATGCGTATTCCGGCACACTCGGTGTGCACGGCGATCCGTGACGACATCGTCTCGGGTGTCTACGAGCGCGGCGGCCGGCTCACCGAGGAACTGCTCGCACGCCGCTACGGCGTCTCGCGCGTCCCCGTGCGCGAGGCCCTGCGCACGCTGGAGGCGGAGGGTTTCGTGGTCACCCGCCGGCACGCGGGCGCCTGCGTCGCGGAGCCGACCGAGCTGGAGGCCGCGGACCTCCTGGAGATGCGCATGCTGCTGGAACCGCTGGGGGCCGCGCGGGCCGCGCAGCGGCGTACGGAGGCCCACCTGAAGGTGCTGCGGGGTCTGGTCCGGCTGGGGCAGGAGCGTTCCAGGCGAGGCCACAGCGAGGATCTGCGCTCGCTGGGCGGCTGGTTCCACGAGACGCTGGCGCAGGCGTCCGGCAGCCCCGCGCTGACCTCGACGCTCGCCCAGCTTCGCCACAAGATCGCCTGGATGTACTCGGTGGAGGCGCCGGCCGACCCCGCGGAGTCCTGGGCGGAGCACGGCGGCATCGTGGACGCGGTCGCCCGTGGGGACGGTGAGCGGGCCCGCGCGATCACGGCCCTGCACACCGAGCGTGCCACGGCCGCGCACCGGCTCCGATTCCCCGGAGGCGACCGGCCGGACCGTGTGAGAAGTTCGCAACATCCCGTAAACGTGACGGGCCCGCGTCATTAACACAGGCACCGTATACAAAGAGGGATATTCGGCGGGGGCTCATTTCTGATGCCCTTTTATTAGCGTGTCCGGAATTCCGGTACACGCCATTTCCGGGGCCGCGGCGCGAGGCGCGCGTGACACCTGGGGAATGCGCGCGGCGAGGCTACGGAAATCGCGCCCGGGCGGGCGCGCCCGCGCGCGCGTGGGGGCGGGCGGGCGGGC
>NZ_JBHYXD010000019.1:0-54176 GCF_042751995.1 Streptomyces sp. NPDC059371
GGTGGGCGTCGGTGGCGACGGGCATCGATGTACCGGCACGGCCCCGACGGTGCGTGGCCGGCTGCGGGTGCGTCGTGGTGGCCGCGCCGACCTCTATGCGTTCGCCC
Source organism: Streptomyces sp. NPDC059371 (assembly GCF_042751995.1). NCBI lineage: Bacteria > Bacillati > Actinomycetota > Actinomycetes > Kitasatosporales > Streptomycetaceae > Streptomyces > Streptomyces sp. NPDC059371. Next base: position 108 of record NZ_JBHYXD010000019.1, read on the forward strand.
GGCTGCGGGTGCGTTGTGGTGGCCGGTCCATATTTGAGCCCCGGCCGGGCAGCAGGTTCAGCCCCTCCGGCGACAGTTTCAGTTCCGGCCGGCGAAGCTTCAGCCCCGGCCGACGAACTTTCAGCTCCGGTCGGCGAAAGTTCAGCCCCGGCGCCGGGAAAATCCAGCCCTGGCCGGGGAAAGCTTCAGCCCCTCCGGCGTTTGTGGAGTGGGGTCTGGGGTGGGGACCCGGGGGTGGGGCGGGTGGCTAGGGGAGGCTGGTGGGGCGGGTGCTCGTTTCTGGGGGTGCGGGGCGGGCGGCGTACGATTCTGGCCGGGCTGGTGAAAGGGGCCGTATGGCCATCGGCGGGGATTCTCGGGAGCGGCTGCTGGGGGAGCTGGCGGTCGTCTCGCGGCGGTACATGGCCTCGTACGCGCTGTTCAACCAGGCCCTCGCCGACCACGTCGGCCTGCATCCGACGGACGTGCAGTGCGTGAACCTGCTCAGCCTGGAGGACGGGCCCGTGACCACCGGGCGGATCGCCGAGATGACGGGGCTCACCACCGGGTCGGCCACGCGGCTGGTGGACCGGCTGGAGAAGGCCGGTTACGTGGTGCGGGAGCGCGATGTGGTCGACCGGCGACGGGTGCTGGTGGCGACCGTGCCCGAGAAGATCGCCGAGTTCGGGCGCATGTGGGAGCGGCTGGGCGCCGGCTGGTACGGCCTGTTCGACGGGCTCGACGACGACGAGGTCGCCCTGATCATCGGGCACATGCGGCGCACGGTCGATTTCAGCGCCGAGCAGGTCGCACGGCTGCGGTCCGGGGACTTTCAGGACGCCTCGGACGAGGTGTCGTAGCGCTCGCGGGCCTCGACGACTTCCTCGATGTGGTGCTCCGCCCAGTCCTTGACGGCGGTGAGCAGGCAACTCAGGTTCGTGCCCAGCGGCGTGAGTTCGTAGTCGACGCGGACCGGCACGGACGGGGTGACCGTGCGGGAGAGGATGCCGTCGCGCTCCAGTGACCGCAGGGTCTGCGTCAGCATCTTGGGGCTCACTCCGGCGATCTTGCGGCCGAGGTCGCTGTAGCGCATCGGTCCGCCGGCGCCGGCGAGGGCGCTCACGATCAGGCTGACCCACTTGTCGCTGATGCGGTCCAGGAGCTGGTTGGTGGGGCAGCTCTTGAGGAACGCGTCGTACTCGACACGGGCCTGGTGGCGCCGCTGGGCCGCCGTCGTGGTCGCCATGACTCACCTCCGGGTGACGTACGCACCTTCAGGTGCCTACTTACCAATGGATAGTAACTCTTCCTAGGGTTGTTGTGGCGGGTGAGAGACCCGCGAATGACCTACAGATGGGGTGAGTTGGGATGCGTGCAGCGGTTGTGACGTCGTTCGGTGGTCCGGAAGCCGTCGAGATCGTCGAGGTCGCCCTGCCGGAGCCGGGGGCCCGGCAGGTGCGGATCAAGGTGGCGGCCGCCGGGGTCAACCCCGTCGACGCCGGGGTGCGCGCCGGTGTGTTCGGGGGCGCCGGGAAGCGGCTGGGGCTCGGCTGGGATGTGGCGGGTGTGGTGGAGGCGGTCGGGGTCGCCTCGGGGTGGACCGTGGGTGACCAGGTGGTGGCGCTGGCGTACGGGACCGCCAAGCCTCTCGGCACACACGCCGATCTCGTGGTGGTCGACGCCGAAGCGGTGGCCGTGGCGCCCCGCTCGGTCGACACGGCGCACGCGGCGAGCCTGCCGCTCAACGCGCTGACCGCGGCCCAGGCCCTGGACGGGCTGGGCCTGGAGCCGGGGCAGAGTCTGCTGGTCACCGGGGCCGCGGGCGCGGTCGGCGGGTACGCCGTGCAGCTCGCCGCCCGGCTCGGGGTGAGCGTGACCGCACTGGCCCGCGAGGGCGACGAGGAGCTCGTACGGTCCCTGGGGGCGGACCGGTTCGTGTCGGACGGGGCGGCCCCGCGGAGCGTGGACGCCGTGCTGGACGCGGCGATCCTGGGCGCCGACGCCCTGGAGTGGGTGCGGGACGGGGGTGCGTTCATGGGCCTCATCCCGGGGGCCCACCCGGCGTCCGTGCGCGGGGTGCGGACCGGTGCCGTGGAGGTCGCGGCGGACGGCGCCCGGCTCGCGGAGCTGGTGGCGCTCGTCGACGAGGGGGCGCTGACCACCCGGGTGGCGGGGACGTACGCCCTCGACGAGGCCGTCAAGGCACACGCGCGGCTCGCGGAGGGCGGACTGCGCGGCCGGCTGGTGCTGGTGCCCTAGGGCCGGTGGAGTGTCAGTGGAATGTCAGTGGTGCTGCTCCGGGGCCTTGAGGGGGAGCAGACGTACGAGGGGGCAGCACAGGAGGGTGATGGCGGCCACGACGGTGAGGCTCACGGTGGTGGCGTGGGTCCCGCCGCCGTCGGCTCGGAAGTAGACGGTGGTGACGGCGGCGGCTCCGAGGGCGTTGGCGAGCTGCTGGACCGCGCCGAGTGAGCCGCCCGCGCTGCCGGCCTCGGCGGGTTCGATGTCGCCGATGGTGACGTCGTAGAGCGAGCCGAAGCAGGCGCCCATGCCGAGGCCGATGACCAGCAGCGGGGGGACCAGGGCCCAGCCGCCGGTGTCCGTGCCGGAGACGGTGACCAGGGCGAGGAGGTGGGCCGTTCCGGCGAGGGTGACCAGGAAGCCGATGAGGACGAGTCGGCGGCCCAGGCGGCCGATCAGGCGGTAGCAGGCGATCGAGGCGATGACGATGCCCGCGGACAGGGGTGTGAGGGCGAGCGCGGCAGCCGCGGGGGAGCGGCCGAGGCTCTGCTGGAGGAAGAGGGAGACGACGTAGAGGAGGCCGGCGACCGCGGCGAAGAAGACGACGCCGATGGCCAGTCCCGAGGTGAAGCCGCGGTTGTGCAGGAGGGAGGGCTTGATCAGGGGGCTGGGCGCGGTGCGCTGGCGGTGGCAGAACCCCGCGAAGAGCGCGAGGCCGGCGAGCAGGAGCAGGACGGGGAGCGCGCCCCAGCCGTGGGCCGAGCCTTCGATGAGGCCGGTGAGCAGGGCGAGCATGGCGGCGCCGAGGAGGGCGGAGCCGGGGACGTCGACGGTGGTCGCGCGGTCGCCGGTGTCGTGGGGGAGCAGGCGGGCGGCGGCGAGGAGCGCGGCGCCGCCGAGGACGAGGTTGATGAGGAACATCGGGCGCCAGCCGAGACCGGCGAGGTCGGCGTCGACGATGAGCCCGGCGAGGATCGGGCCGCCGACGGCGGACAGGCCCATCACCGGTCCGAACAGGCTGTAGGCCTTGCCGATCTGGTCCCGGGGCCAGGTCGCCCCGAGGATGCCGAAGCCCTGCGGGATGACGAGCGCGCCGAACGCGCCCTGGGCGAGACGGGCGGCGACGAGGGTTCCCGGCGTGGGTGCGAGGCCGCAGGCGACCGAGGCGGCGGTGAAGCCCGCGAGTCCGGTCAGGAAGAGCCGGCGGCGGCCGTACTTGTCGCCGAGCCGTCCGCCGAGGACGAGCAGGACGCCGAGCGCGAGGGCGTACGAGGCGCCCAGCCACTGGATGAGGGCGGTACCGCCGCCGAGGTCGCGGGCGATGGTCGGGGCGGCGATGTTGGTGATGGTGCCGTCGAGGAGGTCGAGGACGTCGGCGGCGAGGACGACGCCGAGGACCGCCCAGCGGATGCGGGAGGGAGGGTGTTCCGGAGTTTCCTTTGCGTTATGCAGTATCTGTGTCACGCAGATAAATGTGAGGCATGGATTGGGGTGCGGTCAAGCGAGATGACGGGAAAAGGGGTCCGCCGGTGTCGCGGAATACCTGGAGAGGGGCGGCGGTTCGAAGGTATAGTTGAACAGTCAACAAGATGGAGGGTGAGTGACCATGCAGTTCGGGATCTTCAGCGTCGGTGATGTGACACCGGACCCCACCACGGGCAGGGAGCCGAGCGAGCGCGAGCGGATCAAGGCCATGGTCGCCATCGCACTGAAGGCCGAGGAGGTCGGCCTCGACGTCTTCGCGACCGGCGAGCACCACAACCCGCCGTTCGTGCCGTCGTCGCCGACGACGATGCTCGGCTACATCGCGGCGAAGACCGAGAAGCTCGTGCTGTCCACCTCCACCACCCTCATCACCACCAACGACCCGGTGAAGATCGCCGAGGACTACGCGATGCTCCAGCACCTCGCGGACGGCCGGGTCGACCTGATGATGGGCCGCGGCAACACCGGGCCGGTCTATCCCTGGTTCGGGCAGGACATCCGGCAGGGCCTCAACCTCGCCGTCGAGAACTACGCGCTGCTGCGCCGGCTGTGGCGCGAGGACGTGGTGACGTGGGAGGGCAAGTTCCGTACACCGCTCCAGTCGTTCACGTCGACCCCGCGTCCGCTGGACGATGTCCCGCCGTTCGTCTGGCACGGCTCCATCCGCTCGCCCGAGATCGCGGAACAGGCCGCGTACTACGGTGACGGCTTCTTCCACAACAACATCTTCTGGCCCGCCGACCACACCAAGCAGATGATCGAGCTCTACCGCGAGCGGTACGCGCACTACGGGCACGGCACGGCCGAGCAGGCGATCGTCGGCCTCGGCGGCCAGGTGTTCATGCGGGCCAACTCGCAGGACGCCGTGCGGGAGTTCCGTCCGTACTTCGACAACGCGCCGGTCTACGGGCACGGGCCCTCGCTGGAGGACTTCACCGAGCAGACGCCGCTGACCGTCGGCTCGCCGCAGCAGGTCATCGAGAAGACGCTGGCCTTCCGCGAGTACGCCGGTGACTACCAGCGCCAGCTCTTCCTGATGGACCACGCCGGGCTGCCGCTCAAGACCGTCCTGGAGCAGCTCGACCTCCTCGGCGAACAGGTCGTGCCGGTGCTGCGCGAGGAGTTCGCCAAGAACCGTCCGGCCGACGTGCCGGACGCGCCGACCCACGCGGCCCGGGTGGCCGCGGCCAAGGAAGAGGTGAGCCGCGTATGAAGCTCGTCGTCGTCTCGGCGGGGCTGAGCGTTCCGTCGTCCACGCGGCTGCTGGCCGACCGGCTGGCGGCCGCGACCGCCGGCCGGGTCCCCGGCGCGGTGGATCTGCGGGTCGTCGAACTGCGGGACCTCGCCGTCGAGATCGCGCACAACTTCACCAACGGCTTTCCCGGCCGGGGGCTGTCCGCCGCGATCGACGACGTGACCTCCGCGGACGGGCTGATCGTCGTCACTCCTGTCTTCTCGGCTTCCTACAGCGGGCTGTTCAAGTCGTTCTTCGATGTGCTCGACAAGGACGCGTTGGCGGGCAAGCCCGTGTTGATCGGGGCGACCGGGGGGACCGGGCGGCACTCGCTCGTTCTCGAGCACGCCATGCGGCCGTTGTTCGCCTATCTGCGGGCTGTGGTCGTGCCGACCGGGGTGTACGCGGCTTCGGAGGACTGGGGGGTGGAGGGGTTGGCCGAGCGGGTCGAGAGGGCCGGGGGTGAGCTGGCCGGTCTCATGACGGCACTGACCGGCTCCCCGGTGCCCGGTCCGACGGGCCCCCTGGCCTCGGCTCAGGCTGCGCCCGCGTCGACCGCCGTCACCGCCCAGCCTTCGCCCGGGGCGGCCGCTGTCCCTGCCCAGCCTTCGCCCGGTCGGGCGGACGGGTTCCAGGTGGTCCCGTTCGCGGAACAGCTCGCGGCGCTTCGGTCGTAGCGGGTTCCTTCGCCCCTACCCGACCCATACCTGGGGCTCCGCCCCAGACCCCGCTCCTCAAACGCCGGAGGGGCTGAAATTTTGCACCCGCAGCCGGGAGCGCGCCGTCGGGGACGTGCCGGTACATCGATGCCCGTCGCCACCGACGGTCACGTCTCCGTCCAACGGCGACGGGCTGATGCACCGGCACGGCCCCGACCCACCCACCGACCGGGACCGCGCGTGTCAGTCGAGTGCCGGTGCGCCTTCCACCGTGAAGCCGATCACCGTGCCGCCGCCCTTGCGGGGGTGGGCGAACGGGATGCCTCCGTGGGCCGTGGAGACCTCGCGGACGATCGACAGGCCGAGGCCCGAGCCGGGGAGGCTGCGGGCGTCGGCGGTTCGGTAGAAGCGGTCGAAGACACGCACGAGGTCGTCGCCGCCGATGCCGGGGCCCCGGTCGAGCACCTCGACGCGCACCGGCCGGTGACGGCCGCCGGAGCCCGCCGAGACCGCGGAGCCCGCCGGGCTCGTTGGACCGGTGGAGGGCGGGCCCGTCACCTCGACCTCGATCGGGGCCGTTCCGGCCCGGTCGAACTTGGTCGCGTTCTCCACCAAGTTGGAGATGGCGCGCTGCAGGGCGCTCGGGCGGCCGTCGACCGTCGTGTCGCCGGTGGCCCGGACGGTGATGTCCCGCCCGGTGCGGCGGCGCGCGACGACCGCGACGTCCTCGGCGAGTTCGGCGAGGTCGAGCCGCCGCACCGGCTCGGTGTCCGACTGGCCGGCCGCGAGGGCGACCAGCTCGTTGACGAGGTCGGTCAGCTCCCGGGACTCCAGCGCCAGATCGGCGACGAGTTCCTCTCGGGCGTCGGGCGGCAGTTCGTCGATCCGGCGGAGCATCGAGATGTTCGTACGCAGGGAGGTCAACGGCGTACGGAGTTCGTGCCCCGCGTCCTGCACCAGGCGCCGCTGGTCCTCCTCGGACTGGGCGAGGCGGCCGAGCATCCGGTCGAAGGACCGCCCGAGCCGGGCCACTTCGTCGTATCCGGTGACCGGCACCTGGATGCCGAGACGACCGGTGCGCGCCACGTCCTCGGCGGCCCCCGCCAGCCGCACCAGACGCCGGGTGATGCGCCGGGCCAGCCACCAGCCGAACAGCCCCGCGGCGATCACGACGGCCCCGACGAGCAGTACGGTCCGCTGCTGGAGCTCCCGGAGCAGATCCTCGGTGTCGCTGAACTGCTGGGCGACCTGCACGGCACCGCGTCCGCCGCCGAGCGAGACGGTCGCGATGCGGTAGCGGTCACCGGCGACGTCGACGTCCTTGTGCTCCACGACCCTGCCCGCCGTGGCGTCGTCGGCGACCGCCCGGTCGCGCCCGTCCACGGGCAGCGGCGGGACACCGTGGTCGGCGATCACGCCGTCCGGTCCGAGCACCTGAACGTCGGTGCGGCTGGGCCGGATGATGTCGTCGAGGGGCCCGTCGTGGTCCGGGTCCGAGGAGGCGAAGTCACCGGTGTGCAGGGGGTGTTCACGAACCTGGTCGCGCAGGTCCTGCACCACCTCGGCGAAGACGGTCTGCTGATCGACCCGCACCAGCCGCGCGGCGGCGTCGTAGCTCAGGAATCCGACGAGGACCGTGACGGCGGCGGCGACGGCCGCGAAGGACACGGTGAAGGTGGCCCGCAGTGAGGACACCTGCCGCAGCCGTCGTCGCACTCAGTCCTCCCTCAGGACGTACCCCACGCCCCGCACGGTGTGGATCAGCGCCGGAGCGCCCGGCTCGTCGAGCTTGCGCCGCAGGTAGCCCACGTACACGGCGAGGTTCTTGGACCCGGGGCCGAAGTCGTAGCCCCAGATCCGGTCGTAGATGGTGGAGTGGTCGAGGACGATGCCCGCGTTGCGGACGAGCAGTTCGAGGAGCTCGAACTCGGTGCGGGTCAGTTCCAGCTCGCGCCGGCCGCGCCAGGCCCGGCGGGCCTGGATGTCCATGCGCAGCCCGGCCGCGGAGATCTGCGCTCCGGACGTCCGGGGTTCCCGGGGCGGGGGCGTGTCCTCGTCGAAGGAGCCGTTCCCGGTGCGGCGCAGCAGCGCGCGGAGCCGGGCGAAGACCTCCTCGACGTCGAACGGCTTGACGACGTAGTCGTCGGCGCCGGCGTCGAGGCCGGCGATGCGGTCGGCGGTCTCGACGAGCGCGGTGAGCATCAGGATCGGGGTGCGGTCGCCCTCGGCGCGCAGCACGCGGCACACCTGGAGGCCGTCGATGCCGGGCATCATGACGTCGAGGACGAGGACGTCCGGCGGGGTGCGGTGGGCCTGGGCCAGCGCTTCCACGCCGTCGGCCACGGCTGTCACCGTGTAGCCCTCCAGTGTCAGTGCCCTTTCCAGGGCATGGCGGATGGCGCGGTCGTCCTCGGCGAGCAGTACGTTCTGGGGCACTCGACCAGTCTGCCAAGCCGTTGGCGGCGTGCGACCTGGTGAGCGGCTCCGCGACGGACCTTCTTACCGGCCTCTCACTCCCTTCCGGTGTGTCGGACGTGCCCGGAAAGGTCCGGGACACGTCCGGATCCAGCCGGGCACCGCCCGATCTCCCGGGGGCCCGGGGCCCCGTCGGGCATCACCGGATCCCGCCGGCCCCCACCGGGGGTGTCAGCCGACGTGCACCCGTGGCCGGCGTGCGCGGTCGGGTTCGGCCTCGCGCAGGACTTCCCTGGTGACGGGGGCGACCTCGCCCTGGCCGAAGAGGAAGAAGCGCAGGAAGTTGGCGAAGGGGCTGCCCTCGGTCCACTCGAAGTAGATGTGCGGGATGCCGCCGGTGGAGTCGCGCACGTAGAGGAGCAGGGCGGCGAGGGCGTTGGGGATGGAGGCGGATTCCAGGGTGAGGACGCGGTAGCGGCCGTGCAGGACCTCGCCGCGTACGTTCATGACGGACTCGAACTCCGAGGGGTCGCCCACGGTGACCTCCAGGAAGACGAAGTCCTCCTGGGGCGGGAGGTCGTGGTCGGCGCGGATCTGCTCGATCTTCTCGCGGTACTCGGTGATGTCCCGCTGGTCGGGCTCGTTGGCGATGAACCGGATGCGCCGGCTCGCGATGTCCCGTACGAACCGCTCGGCCATGTCGTCCAGGGTCATGCTGGTCACCCGGAGTTCGAAGGCGCGGGCGAGCCGGGAGAGGAAGGAGACGAGCATGATGCCGGCGATGAAGCAGGCGCCGATCTTCACACCGTCGGGGCGCTCGATGATGTTGACGACGGTCGTGTAGAGGAAGACGACCGAGATGACCGCGAACGCGATGGTCCAGTGTTTCTGCTGGGCCTTGCGGGCGGCGATGGTGACGGCGATGGCGGCGGAGCTGATCAGGACGAGGACACCGGTCGCGTACGCGCCGCCCTGTGCGTCGACGTCGGCGTTGAAGATCCAGGTGACCAGGAACGCGACCAGGGTGAAGACGATCACCATGGGGCGGACGGCGCGGGCCCAGTGCGGGGCCATGCCGTAGCGCGGGAGATAGCGCGGCATGAGGTTGAGGAGCCCGGCCATGGCGGAGGCGCCGGCGAACCACAGGATGCAGATCGTGGAGACGTCGTAGACCGTGCCGAAGGCGTTGCCGAGGTACTCGTGGGCCAGGTAGGCGAGGGCACGGCCGTTGGCCTGGCCGCCCGGCTCGAACTCCTTCTCCGGGATCAGCACGGTGGTGATGAAGCTGGTGACGATCAGGAAGACGCTCATGATCACGGCGGCGGTGGTCAGGAGCTTCTTGGCGCCGCGGATCCGTCCGGTGGGCTTCTCCTCGGTGTCGGCCGGGTCGCCCTCGACGTGCGGCATGACCGCGACTCCGGTCTCGAAGCCGGACAGGCCGAGCGCGAGTTTCGGGAAGACCAGCAGGGACACGCCGATCATGGCGAAGACGTTGCCGTGCTCGGCGGTCAGCGCGGTGGTCCAGTCGGTGACGAGGTGCTCGTGGGTGATGACCTCCCAGACACCGGCCACGGCGACCACGACGTTGAGTCCGAGGTAGATGCCCACCAGGACGACGGCGACGCCGATCGCCTCCAGGAAGCCCTTGAGGAAGACCGCGCCCAGCAGGGCCACCAGGAACAGGGTGATCACCATCTGCTTGTCGTGCAGGGCGCTGTTCAGGTGGGGGTTCTCCACCAGGTGGGTGGAGGCGTCGGCCGCCGAGAGCGTGATGGTGATGAGGAAGTCGGTGGCGGCGAAGCCGAGCAGGGTGAGGACGAACAGCTTGCCCTTCCAGAAGGAGAGCAGGCGTTCCAGCATCGCGATGGAGCCTTCGCCGTGCGGGCTCTCCTCCGCGACCCGGCGGTAGACGGGCAGGGCGCCCGCCAGGGTGACGATGACGAGTACGACGGTCGCCACGGGGGACAGCAGTCCGGCCGCGAGGGCGGCGATGCCGGGCTGGTAGCCGAGGGTGGAGAAGTAGTCGACGCCGGTCAGGCACATGACGCGCCACCAGCGCTGCCCCTTGTGCACGGGTGCTGGCTCGGCGGCCTGCGTCGGGAGCTGCCGGCCCTTGCCCTTGCCCATGTCGGACAGGCCTTCCAGCATCCAGGCCCGCAAGCGGCTCGGCGGGGCGGGCTCGGTGCTGGCCATCGATGACTCTCCTGTACGTACGTCTCGTCGAACGGTTCCGGCCATCGAGGAGACGGCGCCCATCAGCGTATGCAGAGAGTGATCCCAGGGCCCGAGCGTCCAGGGGCCTCAGGCGTCAAGCTTGCGTTAAGACCGGCCGGTCGCGCATCACGGGAACGCCAAGGGAGCGGTGTTCGTCGCCCGTCCAGGTGTAGGTCGGTTCAGGGTTCGGCCGGCTCGGGGTTCGGCCGCGTCTCGCCTTCCGGGAGACGCGCTCCGCGCGCCGGCCGCCGAGTGGCCACGCCGCCGCAGAGTGACGAGTCGGTGATCCAACTCGCAGACGTCTGGGGTGATCTGACGGTCCGTCGGACCGTCTTGGAGGAGTGGCCGGGGGTTGGCACGGCTGGCGGGCGACTGTCCGGTGAGGGAGTGAATGCCCCAAGTGGGGATGATCACTCGATTTCGCGCCCCGTTCCCAAAATGCGTCATGTTCATGACCGACTACAACGGAAAGAAGATCAACCTCGCCGAGGGCTGGCAGGGCGCCCAGGTCTGCGGGGAGGACCCGGACGCGGGCGAGGCCAAGTGCTGGGACTCCGTCGAGGACTCCAACCGCGATGCGGCCGATGCGGCGCACGCCTCGCCGAGCGCGAGCGGCAGGAAGGCCGCGAAGGGCGAGAAGTCCAGGATGGCCGCCGCGGCCCGTCCGGCCGCCGCTCCGGCCGACGGTGACACCGGTGACGACACGGGCGGCGACGACTACACCGACGACGCCACCGGTGACGGCGGCAGCACCACGGCGATCCCCGACCAGCCGGAACCGGCCGGCCCCGGCTCCGGCGTCATCTCCAATACAACGTCTACGGCGACTCCCTCGTGACGCGCTGGCCGCACCGCTCGCCCGTCAGACGAGATGGGCGAAGACCACCAGGTTGTCGGTGTAGTCCTTGACGCTGCGGTCGTAGGTCCCGGCGCAGGTGATGAGACGGACCTCGGCGTCGGGGGTGTCGGCGTACACCTTGTCGTCGGGGAACGCGTCCTTCGCGTAGGTCTCCGCGCTGTCGACCACGAAGGACGCCGTCCGTCCGTCGGACCGCTCGACGCTGAACCTGTCGCCCTTCTCCAGGTTTTCGAGACCGGCGAACACGGCTGCGGAGGTCTTCGTGTCGACGTGCCCGGCGATGATCGCCGTCCCCGTCTCACCGGGGGAGACGCCCTTGGCGTACCAGCCCACCAGGTTCGTGTCGTTCGGGGGCGGAGGCAGGAGCTTGCCCGAGTCGTCGAGGGTGAGTTCGGTGAAGGGCGCGTCCACCGAGATCTTCGGGATGCGCAGCCGGGTCGGCTCGGCCCGTGGAAGATGCTTCGCGGCCGGGCGGTCGTTCGAGGGGGAGGCCGAGGACACGGGCGCGCGCGAGTGCGAGTGCGCGGGGGCCGCCGCGGCGGGGGTGGTGGGGGAGGGGTCGGACGATTCGTCCTGGCGGTGGAGCACGTTCGTGGTCAGCAGGACCGCGACGCCGGCGCACCACACGACCCACGTCACACGACGGCGGAAGGTGCGCCGGGGTGACGTGGGCGGGGTCTCGGCGGGAGAGGACAACCGGGCTGCCATCGGGCACCACCTCATCGGGTCGGGGCAACGAAGCGGACTGGGCGGAAGTGTCGGGAACAGCGGGACGGGCAACGAAAGCAAGATCAGCAAGACCGTTCAGGCAGTCACCGGAAGCAAACCCGGCAACACCGGCAACGGACACAAGACCGGCTGGACCCCGGTCGGACCGGCAACGGACGCAAGACTCTCTGAACCGGTCGGACCGGCAACGGACGCAAGACTCTCTGAACCGGTCGGACCGGCAACGCACAAGACCGGCTTGATCGGCAACAGAGGCAACAGAGGCAGAATCGGGAAGCGCGGCAGGAGCCGCGCAAGCCGACGGAGGGACCGGCCGGGCCGCCACGGGTGAGGGGGTGACGGCCCGGACCGCTATGTCGTCAGGCATGGTCAGGCCACACCACCCTGAGCGTTCCTACGGCGCAGCAGGTACACGCCCGCGGCAGCGAGGCCCAGGACGCCCACTCCGCCGGCCGTGACACCGGACGACGTGGCGAGACCGCCACCACCGGTGTGGATGCCGCCGTGCGGCCTGTCCTCGGACTCCTTGCTGCCCGAGTCCCACGAGCCCTTGCTGCTCGAGTCCTTGCTGCTCGAGTCCTTGCTGCTCGAGTCCCACGAGCCCTTGCTGCTCCCGGAGTCCCAGGAGCCGCTGCTGTCGGAGCTCGAGGAGTCCTTGTCCTTGTAGGTCTCCGGGTCGTACTTCTTGTCACCCTTCCAGGAGTCGTCCGTCGTGACGGACGTCAGCGCACCGCCGCCGGTGTGCACACCGCCTTCCGGCTTCTCGTGGTGCCAGGTCGGCTTGCCGTGGTCGCTGTCGTCCTTGCCGTGCTCGGCGCCGTAGCCGGAGTCTTCGTGCTCCTTGCCGTAGCCGGAGTCCTCGTGCTCCTTCGACTCCTTGCCGTAGCCGGAGCCTTCGTGCTCCTTCGACTCCTTGCCGTAGCCGGAGTCTTCGTGCTCCTTGCTGGAAGAAGAAGAGGAGGAAGAGGGGGAAGAGGAGGAGGAAGAGGAGTCGCTGTGGTCCCAGTCGCCGGTCGCGGCGGCGTACGCGCCGGGGGCGCCGATCGCGAGGGCGGCGGTGGCCGTCGCGGCGGCCAGGAGCATGCGGGCAGATCGCATTTGTTGGAGCCCTTCCGTCAGAACCAGGTAGCTGACCTCTTGTCAGCAGGCGAAAACCCGGTCGACGTGATCCACCGTCAATCCGAAGCGCGCGGCGCACCACCCGGGGAGCTCGCCCGGCCCATGGCGGAGACCCCGTCCGGCGGTCGCCCAGACACAAGCCCGACCACGGTCCGCACCGTCTGACCTGCTGATTCATCGCGCCCACCCGGGATGGCGCCACCCTGAGCGGCGCTTGTCATATGACCCGATCGGCGGCGACACGTCTGCTGCGCCCGAATGGGCCGTGCGGGGCCCTCACCGTCAGATCCCTTTGTCCTGAAGGCTCTTGTCCTGGCGCGGCCGTGGGGGATTCCGGGCGGGTCATGTCCCGGCGCCGCTCCGAGGAGGGCGTGGGAGAAGCGGGAGTGGCACCCTCTGCCGTCACACTGATGGTCCATGTCGTGAGGAGAGGTGATCGTGCGCAACGGGCGGAGGATCACGGTGGTGACCGGCGGCAGCCGCGGGATCGGCGCCGCGGTCTGCCGGCGGCTGGCCCTGGAGGGCCATGACATCGTCATCGGCTACCGGTCCGACCGTGCGGCCGCGGGGAAGGTGGCGGAGGCCGTCACGGACGCGGGCCGGCGCTGTCTTGCGGTGGCCGTCGACACCTCCGACGCCGCGGCGGTCGACGGGCTCTTCGACGCGGCGACCGCCGAACTCGGTCCGGTCACCGGGCTGGTGAACAACGCGGGCGTCAGCGGGCCCAACGGACCGCTGGCCGGCGCCGACCCGGACGGCATGCGGGACGCCCTCGCGGTCAACGTCCTCGGCTATCTGCTCTGCGCGCGCCGTGCCGTACGGGAGATGACCGCGTACGGCGGGGGAGCGATCGTCAACATCTCGTCGGCCGCGGCGACCCTTGGAAGTCCGGGGCAGTACGTCCACTACGCGGCGGCGAAGGCGGCCGTCGACGCCCTGACCGTGGGCCTGTCCAAGGAGGTGGCGGCCGACGGCATCCGAGTGAACGGTGTCGCCCCGGGCACGGTCTGGACCGACTTCCACGAGGACCCGCAGCGTCCGGCCCGGGTGGCCGCCGTCATCCCCATGGGCCGGGCCGGCCGGCCGGAGGAGATCTCCGGCGCCGTGGCCTGGCTCCTGTCGGACGACGCCTCGTACACGACGGGGGCGGTCCTGCGGGTCGCGGGAGGGCTGTAGCCGGCGGTCTCCGCTGGACCGCGCTTCGGGCCGGTGATCGTCGGCGACCGTCCCCGGGCAGGAGAGCAGGCCGTCCCCCGGCATGAGAGGCGACCGTCCCCGGGCATGAGAAAGGCGGGGTCCGGGAACCCCGCCCGCTGCCTCAGGACCCCGGGATCAGGGCCACACCAGGCAGTACGGCTGATGCCCCGCCTCGTGCAGGCGGTGGGAGAAGTCCTGCCACTCGTGCAGGAGCTGGTAGACGTTGAACGCGTCGCGCGGGCCGCCGCGGTCGGGGACGGTGGACCAGATGAAGGCGGCCGCGCCCACGGCCTCCTCGCCTATGCCGCGCAGCGGGTCGACGACGGTCATCGGGAGTTTGACCACGGCGTAGTCGGGGTGCAGGACGACGAGCTCCAGCGGCGGCACCTTGTTCAGGGGGACGCCTTCTATGCCGGTGAGGACCATCGCGGCCATCGTCTCCGGCTTGATCTTGGTGAACATGCCGTTCATGCCGAGTTCGTCGCCGCCGAGTTCCTCGGGACGCATCGATATCGGGACCCTGGCGGCCGTAGCGCCGTCCGGCGCGCCGAAATATTTGTACGTCACCCCCACTCGGCCACCATTCCCGCTCTCCGCCCGCAGTCGCTCGACCGCGCGATCGATCCGCTCGTCGGGGTCACCCTGCGAGCCCTGTATCTGGCCGGCTCTGCCGGCCGCCGCTTCCTCCGCCTCACGTCGGTGTTTCCCCCGCCGGGCACGCCGAGGGTTGAGGTCATCGGTCCCCTCGCCCAGTCCGCCACCGCGATGCATATCTCCACCCGACTGCTTTTCTAAGTCGCGCGACCCCCGCCACGCAACCCGATCATCGTGACAGTGACCTCCCCCACGGTCGCACGGCGAAACGTACGCCGAAATACCTGTCCGCGGGATCTTCGCGGCCCCTGAACACCGTCGTTCATGTGAGCTGTCCGTTCGTGGTCCCAGTTTCGCAGATGGCCGGGGGAAGGGACCCGGTTGTCGTCCCGGGCTCCGTCACACCGGCCCGGCGATGGCCGGGATCATTCCTCTGTGGAGCCGTACGTCGGGCCGGGGCCGTCCGTTCACGGGGTCCCGCTCTTCCCCTCGCGGCCCACCGGGCCCCCTGGCCTACCCTGAGGAGGTCACTAGCCCCCGGAGTCGGAGACGTCGCAGGTCATGACCGAACTGCCTTATCCCTACGAAGCCCCAGTCTCGCAGTCGCTGTTCGACCGCGCGGCGGCCGTCACGCCAGGTGGCGTGAATTCTCCGGTGCGCGCCTTCCGTGCCGTGGGCGGTACGCCCCGGTTCATGGTGTCCGGTACCGGTCCGTATCTGACCGACGCCGACGGCCGTGAGTACGTCGACCTCGTCTGCTCCTGGGGTCCGATGATCCTCGGGCACTCCCGCCCCGAGGTCGTCGCCGCCGCTCAGGAAGCCGTCGCGCGCGGTACGTCCTTCGGTACGCCCGGTGAGGGAGAGGTGGTCCTCGCCGAGGAGATCGTCGCCCGCATCGAGCCCGTCGAGCAGGTCCGGCTCGTCTCCAGCGGCACCGAGGCGACCATGTCGGCCATCCGGCTCGCCCGCGGGTTCACCCGGCGCACGAAGGTGATCAAGTTCGCCGGCTGCTACCACGGCCATGTCGACTCGCTGCTGGCCGCGGCGGGCAGCGGGGTCGCGACCTTCGCGCTGCCCGACACGCCCGGCGTCACCGGCGCCCAGGCCGCCGACACCATCGTCCTGCCCTACAACGATCTCGAAGCCGTGCAGGCCGCGTTCCACGCGCACCCCGGCGAGATCGCCTGTGTGATCACCGAGGCCTCGCCCGGCAACATGGGTGTGGTGCCGCCCGCGCCCGGCTTCAACCAGGGCCTCAAGGACGCCTGCGCGAAGAACGGCGCCCTGTTCATCTCCGACGAGGTCATGACCGGCTTCCGCACGAGCCGGGCCGGCTGGTACGGGATCGACGGTGTGCGTCCCGACCTGATGACCTTCGGCAAGGTGATGGGCGGTGGCTTCCCGGCCGCCGCGTTCGGTGGCCGCGCGGACGTGATGGCGCACCTCGCGCCGGCCGGGCCGGTGTACCAGGCGGGCACGCTCTCGGGCAATCCCGTCGCCACCGCCGCCGGGATCGCGCAGCTCCGGCTGCTCGACCAGGCCGCGTACGACACGATCGACGCGGTGTCGGAGCGGATCCGGACGCTGGTGACCGAGGCGCTCACCAAGGAGGGTGTGACCCACCGTCTGCAGAGCGCCTCCAACATGTTCTCCGTCTTCTTCACGGGACGCGAGGTGCGCGACTACGAGGACGCGAAGGCGCAGCAGTCCTTCCGCTACACCGCGTTCTTCCACTCGATGCTGGCGCAGGGCGTCTATCTGCCGCCGTCCTCCTTCGAGTCGTGGTTCGTGTCGACGGCCCATGACGACGAGGCGGTTCAGAGGATCGCCGACGCCCTTCCGGCGGCGGCACGGGCAGCGGCGGAGGCCACGGCATGAGCGAGACCACCGGCAAGAACGGTGCGGGCGACATCACCGTCGTCCATCTGATGCGGCACGGCGAGGTCGCCAACCCGGACGGGGTGCTCTACGGGCGGCTGCCCGGGTACCACCTGTCCGAGCTGGGCCGGCAGATGGCCGACCGGGTGGCCGAGCACCTCAGCACGCGCGATGTCACGCATGTCGTGGCCTCGCCGCTGGAGCGGGCGCAGGAGACGGCGACGCCGATCGCGAAGGCGCACGGGCTCGACCTGGCGACCGACGGGCGGCTCATCGAGGCCGACAACGTCTTCCAGGGCAAGACCTTCGGTGTCGGGGACGGCGCGCTGCGGCGGCCGGAGAACTGGAAGCACCTCGTCAACCCCTTCAAGCCGTCCTGGGGCGAGCCGTACGTCGACCAGGTCGTCCGCATGATGGGCGCGCTGGACGCCGCCAAGGACGCGGCGCGCGGCCACGAGGCGGTGCTGGTGAGTCATCAGCTGCCGATCTGGATCGTCCGCAGCTACGCGGAGAAGCGGCGGCTGTGGCACGACCCGCGCAAGCGGCAGTGCACCCTGGCCTCGCTGACGACGTTCACCTACCGCGGCGACAAGATCGTGTCCGTGGGCTACACCGAGCCCGCGCGCGATCTGGTTCCGGCTCATCTCCTCGCGGGCGCCAAGCCGGTGCCGGGCAAGAGCAAGGCGTTCGGGGCCTGATGCCCGATGCCTGATGGCCGATGCCCGATGCCCGATGCCCGGGGCCGGTGTTCGGGCCTGACGGGCCGGTCCGAAACCCGGGCCGAATGGGCGCATCTTCGTAAAATCATATAAATCACCGCGCGTTTATCGGAACCTCGGACTTCATCGTGCCCTCTCATGGGATGCCAGCTGAGAGCCAGCTGAGAGGGTGCGATGAAAAGAGGTCCGTATGCGGGACGTCAGCCGAAGGGGAATGATCGGCCTCGGTGCGGGTGCGGCGACCGCGCTCGGACTCGCCGCGTGCGGCACCACCTCGGGCAAGGACACCACGAGGCATCCCGACGCCTCCGCCACGGCGGGCACCGGCCGGCCCGGCGCCCCGAAGAAGCCGGCCGCGCGTCTCATCGGTGACGGATCCACCGCCTACACCGGCAAGCAGCCGCGCCAGCCGCAGGCCCCTGTGCCGCTGGAGCCCGGTGAGACCCCGCCGCAGTTCGTGGTCTTCTCCTGGGACGGGGCCGGAGAGGTCGGCACCGGCCTCTTCGACCGCTTCCTCCAGCTCGCCCGGGAGAACGAGGCGCACATGACGTTCTTCCTCTCCGGCCTGTATCTGCTGCCCGAGTCGAAGAAACGCCTCTACGACCCGCCGAACAACCCCCGCGGCGCCTCGGACATCGGCTACCTGAGCGACGAACACGTCCGCTCCACCCTGAAGCTGGTCCGTCAGGCCTGGCTCGACGGCCACGAGATCGGCACCCACTTCAACGGCCACTTCTGCGGCGGCTCCGGCTCGGTCGGCAACTGGACGCCCCGGCAGTGGACCAGCGAGATCGAGCAGGCCAAGTCCTTCGTCACCGAGTGGCGCACCAACACGGGCTGGACCGATCTGCCCCCGCTGCCCTTCGACTACGAGAAGGAGCTCATCGGCGCCCGTACCCCGTGCCTGCTCGGCCAGAGCAGCCTGCTGCCCGCCGTCAAGCAGCTCGGCTGGCGATACGACGCCTCCTCGCCCGGCGGCGTCCAGCGCTGGCCGCAGAAGAAGGAAGGGCTGTGGGACCTGCCCCTGCAGGCGATGCCCTTCCCCGGGCACCGCTTCGAGGTCCTCTCGATGGACTACAACATCCTCGCCAACCAGTCGGTCGCCACCACCCGGGCGCCCTCGTACAACTACCCGGGCTGGCGTACCCAGGCGTCCGCGTCGTACGTGGCGGGATTCAAGCGGGCGTACGAGACGAACCGCGCGCCCTTCTTCATCGGCAACCACTTCGAGGAGTGGAACGGCGGCATCTACATGGACGCCGTCGAGCACGTCTTCACGCACATCGCCCAGCAGAAGCAGAAGGGCGGCGACGTGCGCATGGTCTCCTTCCGGCAGTTCGTGGACTGGCTCGACGTCCAGCGGCCCGAGGTGCTGGCGAAACTCCAGGCGATGGACGTGGCCGAGGAGCCCTCCGGCGGCTGGCACCGCTACCTTCGGGGGCAGGCCGCCTGAAATGCGGGTTTCCGCCCGCAAGGGGGGTGCGGAAGATCCCCGAAACGGGCATGCGAAACTTTTCACATGAGTGCCGCCTGCCGCGCAGACCAGCGCCCGAACCGCCCCCGCGCCGCCCTGTACGCCGCGGGGGCCGCCGTAGCCGCGCTCGTGCTGTCCGCGTGCGGATCCGGCGGCACCTCCGGCGGCGCGGGCAACAGCAACTTCGTCCGCGGCAAGGACGGCATCTCCACCGTCGCCAAGGGGTCCAGGGACGCCGCCCCGGACCTGTCGGGCGAGACCATAGACGGCAAGCAACTCGACGTCGCGGACTACAAGGGCAAGGTCATCGTCCTCAACGTGTGGGGATCCTGGTGCCCGCCGTGCCGCGCCGAGACGCCGAACCTCGTCAAGGTCGCCAAGGAGACCGCCGCCCAGGGCGTGCAGTTCGTCGGCATCAACACCCGTGACCCCAGCACCTCCCCGGCCAAGGCCTTCGAGAAGCAGCAGGGCGTCCCGTACCCCAGCCTGTACGACCCGACGGGCAAGCTGATGCTCCGCTTCAAGAAGGGCACGCTCAACCCGCAGACGATCCCCTCCACGATCATCATCGACCGGGACGGGAAGATCGCGGCCCGCACGCTCCAGGCGCTCAGCGAGGACAAGCTGCACGAGATGCTCGACCCCGTTCTCGCGGAGAAGTGACCGACGTGTCCCTTCTCCAGACGTCCACGCAGCTCGCCGCCTCGACCGACATGAACACCACGGTCTACAGCGGCGCCCTGCTGCTCGCGCTGCCCATCGCCGTGCTCGGCGGCCTCGTCTCCTTCTTCTCGCCCTGCGTCCTGCCGCTGGTGCCCGGCTATCTGTCGTACGTCACCGGAGTCAGCGGCACGGATCTGGCCGAGGCCAGACGGGGACGCATGGTCGCGGGCGCCAGCCTGTTCGTGCTCGGCTTCACCGCCGTGTTCGTCTCCGGCGGGGCGCTGTTCGGATACTTCGGCTCGACGCTGCACGAGTACAACGGCACGCTCAGCAAGATCCTCGGCGCGCTGATGATCCTGATGGGTGTGTTCTTCATGGGGCTGATGCCCTGGCTCACCCAGCGCGAGTTCCGCTTCCACAAGCGGCCGGTGACCGGGCTCGCGGGCGCGCCGATCCTGGGCGCGCTCTTCGGCATCGGCTGGACGCCGTGCCTGGGCCCGACACTCACCTCCGTCACCGTGCTCTCCATGGACCAGGCGAGCGCCGGGCGCGGGGCCATACTGACGGTCGCCTACTGCCTCGGTCTGGGGGTGCCCTTCGTGCTCGCCGCGGTCGCCTTCCGCAAGGCGCTCGGCGCGTTCGGCTGGGTGAAGCGGCACTACACCTGGGTGATGCGGATCGGCGGCGGCATGATGATCGTGACCGGCCTTCTCCTGCTGACCGGTGCCTGGGACGGCATCGTGCAGCAGATGCAGACCTGGTCCGACGGCTTCACGGTAGGGATCTGACCCATGAGCAGCACTGACACCGGCAAGGCGGCCGAGTCCGCCCCGACACCGGAGGACGACGGCACTCCCGATCCGGTGAGCGCGAAACGGCACGTCGGAGTGGCCGCGGACGGCGAGCTCGGCGCGGCGGGATCCCAGCTGTCCACCGCGCCCGTGGATACGGCCATGCCCGGCTCCTTCGGCGGCGCCCGGACCCCCGGCGCCGCCGGGTGGATCGCCTGGACCGGGCGCGAGGTCACCGGCTGGACCCGCTGGATCTGGCGCCAGCTCACATCGATGCGGGTCGCGCTGATCCTGCTCTTCCTGCTGTCGCTCGGCGCCATCCCCGGATCGCTGATCCCGCAGTCCGGCACCGACGCCGCGAAGGTGCAGGCGTTCAAGGACGCGCACAGTGTGCTCGGTCCGCTCTACGACCGGCTCGGCCTGTTCCACGTGTACAGCTCGGTGTGGTTCTCCGCGATCTACATCCTGCTGTTCGTCTCGCTCATCGGCTGCATCGTGCCGCGCACCTGGCAGTTCGTCGGACAGCTCCGCGGCCGTCCGCCGGGCGCCCCCCGGCGGCTGACGCGGCTGCCCGCGTACACGACCTGGCGCACCACGGCGGAGCCCGAGCAGGTCCGCGAGATCGCGCTCAAGGTGCTCAAGCAGAAGAGGTTCCGGGCGCACGTCGACAAGGACGCCGTCGCCGCCGAGAAGGGCTACCTCCGTGAGACCGGCAACCTGCTCTTCCACATCGCGCTGATCGTGATGCTCGTCGCCTTCGCCTGGGGCCAGCTCTTCAAGTCCGAGGGCGACAAGCTGATCGTCGAGGGCGACGGCTTCTCCAACACGCTGCTGTCCTACGACGACTTCAAGTCCGGCAACCTCTTCAGCACCGACGACCTGACACCGTTCAGCTTCGACCTGAAGAACTTCACCGGCACCTACGAGCGGACCGGCCCCAACAAGGGCACACCCCGCACGTACCAGGCGGCCCTCACCTACAGCGAGGGTGCCTACGGCAAGGAGCGCAAGACGGTCGTCAAGGTCAACGAACCGCTCGTGATCGGTGACACGAAGGTCTATCTGACCGCCCACGGCTACGCGCCCACCGTGACCGTCCGCGACGGCAGGGGCGACGTCGTCTTCCACGACGCCGTGCCGCTGCTGCCGCTGGACTCCAACGTCACCTCGCAGGGCGCCGTCAAGGTCATGGACGGCTACAAGAACGCGCAGGGAAAGACCGAACAGCTCGGCTTCTCCGCGTTCTTCGTGCCGACCTTCGCCGGGGCGGGCAAGGGCGACATGTTCTCCCAGTTCCCCGCGCTCGACTATCCCGTGCTCGCGCTGAGCGGCTTCCACGGCAGCCTCGGGGTCGACGCGGGTCTCCCGCAGAACGTGTACCAGCTCGACCCGGCCCACATGAAGCAGTTCAAGGACGCCAAGGGCAAGATCGTCAAGGCGCGGCTGCGGCCCGGCGAGACGATGACGCTGCCGGACGGCGCCGGTTCGATCACCTTCGACAAGGACATCAAGGAGTGGGCGAACTTCCAGGTCACCCAGCAGCCCGGCAGTGACTGGGCGCTGGCCGGTGCGTTCACCGCGATCCTCGGACTCGCCGGATCGCTGTTCATCCAGCGCCGCCGTGTCTGGGTGCGGGCGACCACCGGCGACGACGGTGTCACCGTCGTCGAGATGGCCGGGCTCGGCCGCAGCGAGTCCGCGAAACTGCCCGAGGAGCTCGGCGACCTGGCCGCGCTCGTGCACGAACAGGCACCCACCAAGCCCGACGAAGACGCGGCACCCACCGACGCCGACGCCGACGCCGACGCCGAACCCCCCGTACCCGCCGCTGAAGGGGCCGAGAAGCAGTGACGCTCGCCACCGCACACGACCTGGGCGCCGTGACCGAACTGGCCACCGCGACCAACGAACACCTCGCCAACATCAGCAACACGCTGATCTACTCCGCGATGGCCGTCTACACCCTGGCCTTCTTCGCCTTCATCGCCGAGTGGCTCTTCGGCAGCCGCAGCAAGGTCGCCCGCACCGCCAGCGCGCTCACCGCGAACGGTACGGAGGCGGCCGCGTCGGCCCCCGAGGTCACCGTGCGGAAGGCCGGCGGGACCACCGTGCTGGAGCGGCCGAAGGTCGTCACCCGGTCCGCGGCCGGCGCGCGGGACGTGCCCGACGGGCCCGGCGCGCACGGCGGGGACGAACAGGGCGACCTCTACGGCCGGATCGCCGTGTCCCTCAGCGTGCTGGCCTGGGGCGTCGAGGCGGCCGGCGTGCTCGCCCGCGCCCTGTCGGTGCGGCGGGCCCCCTGGGGCAACATGTACGAGTTCAACATCACCTTCTCCACCGTCGCCGTCGGGGTCTTCCTCGTCCTGCTCGCGCTGAAGAAGAACGTCCGCTGGCTCGGCCTCCCGCTGATCACCACGGTCCTGCTCGACCTCGGTCTCGCGGTCACCGTCCTGTACACCGCGAGCGACCAGCTCGTCCCCGCGCTGCACTCGTACTGGCTGTACATCCACGTCTCGACCGCGATCCTGTGCGGCGCCGTCTTCTACGTGGGCGCCGTCGGCACGATCCTGTACCTCTTCAAGGACTCGTACGAGAACAAGCTCGTGAACGGCGGGCAGCCCGGCAGCTTCGCCACCTCCGTCATGGAGCGGCTGCCCTCCGCGGCCTCGCTCGACAAGTTCTCCTACCGCGTGAACGCGGCCGTCTTCCCGCTGTGGACCTTCACGATCATCGCGGGCGCGATCTGGGCGGGCGACGCCTGGGGCCGCTACTGGGGCTGGGACCCGAAGGAGACCTGGGCGTTCATCACCTGGGTCGCCTACGCCTGCCACCTGCACGCGCGCGCCACGGCCGGCTGGAAGGGCCGCAAGGCCGCCTACATCGCCCTGATCGCCTTCGGCTGCTGGCTGTTCAACTACTACGGCGTCAACATCTTCGTCGGCGGCAAGCACTCCTACGCGGGCGTCTGACCGCTCGCCCTCGAAGACCCTAGGACGGCGGCAGGCACTGGGCCGCCGGTGGCCTGCCGTCCGGCCAGGCGATCTTCACGAAGCGGGCGCGGCTGTCGTGGGTCAGTTCCACGATCGGCACGGCCTTGTCGTACGGGTTCCCGTGGGCGTCCAGACAGATCCACCCGCTCGCCCCGTTCACCCGGAGCTGCGCGCCCTTCACCTGGGGCCACTGGAGGCCGACGTCCGCGAGCGCGGGGATCCGCCCGGTCGGCGAGGCCCCGCGGATACCGCGCACGGCGAGCCGCATGGCGTCGTAGGCGATGATCAACTGCCCGTCGTCGAGGGAGACCGGACCGATGGGCCCGGCCGGCTCGCGCGCGGCCTCGGCCAGCAACCGCTGGAGCACCTTCGCGTCGGCCGCGCTGCCGCCGGTCCGCGCGTTGTCCTCCACCCAGGCGTCGGGATGGGCGAGGGCCGTGTAGCGCACGGTCAGCAGCGGGTCCTTCAGGGCGGCCGGGTCGAGGTCCTTGTCGCCCGCGAGGTACGAGCCCTCGTCGCCGGTGAGCACGGTGAAGCGGCGGTCGGAGCAGCCCCGGGCGCCCAGCGCGTTGATGAACTGCCGCAACTGGGTGTGCCGGCCGGCGAACAGGACGGTGTTCGTGGTCTTCGGCGTGTTGCACAGGATGTTGGCGATCTGCGCGAAGACGTTGGCGGTGCTGCCCTCCTTGCTGCGGTCGGCGGGCGGTGTGAACGGCTGGGCCTCGTAGCGCGCGCCCTTCAGCATCCTCTCGAACGACGCCTGGAGCGTGCGCGTGTACGGGTCGCCGGTCCGGTCGTAGACCAGGAAGGCGTTGGCCGCCGACACCTTGGCGAAGGAGGCGAGGGCGCGTGCCTCGTCGGTGTTGGTGGGGGAGACGCGGGCGAGCCCCGGGAAGGGGTCCTTGCCGTCCTGTCCGTTGGCGAGGCTGTCGGCGGTGATCGAACTCCCTATCACCGGGATGCCCCGCCTGGTGAGCTCCGCGACCGCCTTCTTGTTGTTGTCCGTGCTCACTCCGACTCCGGTCACCGCGCGCAGCCGGTCCGGGGCCTTGGTCATCCGGTCGAGCTGGTCGACGGTGTGACGCCAGGAGGCCCCGGTGGCACCGGGGTTGGCGAGCACGAGCCGGATCTTCGGCTTCAGCCCGGTCGTGTCGTGGTTGGCCTGGTACTGCGCCAGATAGGCGCCCTGGAGTTCGTGGAGGGCGTCGGCGAGGTTGTCGGCGTCGGTCGCGGTGAAGGGTTCGAGCAGGGCGACGGTGACGTAACTGCCGGGCTTCAGGCGGTGGTTCTCGCGGTTGATGGCCCGTACGGTCGCGGCGAACCGCGCGCGCCCGAAGGCGTACGCCGTCGAGGAGACGCCCACGCACTCTTCGCCGTCCTTCGGCTGGACGACTCCCGGCGCGCACGAGCGGTCCACCTTCGCCGCCGTCATGCCGCCCCACACGCCGAGGCCGGCGAGGGCGGCGGCGAGCGTCAGCGCGACATACCTGCGGAAACGAATCTCCCAGATGTCCTCGCGCAGCCAGACCCATAAGCGCGCCATCACCGTCCTCCGTCCTCGTCGTCCGGGACGCGCAGCGGCCGGCCGGCCAGGGCGTCCGAGGGCCAGTCCCGCGAGGCCCGCCACAGCAGGGCGTTGCCCGCGGGCCGCAGGTTCGAGAGCTGTTCCAGTTCGAAGCGCAGCCGCTCGGCCACCCTCGGGTCCGGCAGCACCAGGGGGTCGGTGAGCTGCCACACCGCGTGCAGCAACCGCCGTACGCGCAGGTGCAGTACGGCGTCCACGCCGGCCGGCGGCCGGTGCGTGGCGTCCGTGCGGCCGAGGGCGACGGAGGCGCGGTGGTCGGGGCCCTCGAAGTCGCGGCCGTCCGGATCGTGGGCGTGGTAGTAGGGCGCGGAGGCGATGAACAGCAGCGAGGACAGCCAGGCGCGGGTGTCGGAGCCGGGGAAGGTGTCGCGCAGTTGCGCGACCGCGAAGTCCGCCTTCCCGAGGGCGAGTTCGTGGTGCAGTCGGTAGCGGTCACTGTCGGCCGGGGAGGTGTCGGCCAGGTCCTGGTAGTGGTCGACGAGGGCGCGGTGCACCGCCCGCCATCGTTCGTGGCCGGTGTCGTCGTGATGCAGCCTGAGCAGGAGGAGCGCGCGCAGGAAGGGATCGCCGACGAACTGTCCGGCCGCCGTCGCCCAGCCCTCCGACGCGAGCCGTTCCTCCAGGTCCAGGACGCCGGACGCGCCGAAGTCCTCCGGCAGCCGCGACTGGGCGAGCGAGCACGCCGAGTCGCGGTCGTGGGCCGCGGCCAGCACGGTCAGCTCGTCGAGCCGGCCGCCGGGGACGAGCCGGCCGAGGAGTTCCTGATAGGCGGGGCGGCCCGCCTGGTCCTCGTGCGGGGCGATGTCGGCGGTGAGCAACGTGCCGAGCGAGTCGGCGCCCTCGGTCAGGTTCTGCCGGACCGAGGCGGCCAGCAGGGTGATACCGAGCGGGCTGCCGCCGGTCAGCCTGTGTGTGGCGTGCGGGAGTTGGGGTGGCACGACGGCCGGGGCGGCGGGCCCGGCGCCGTTCGACGCGGTGTCCATGATGTGCAGGGTGTCGTCGGGGGTCAGCGGCGGCAGCGGGACGAGCAGGGCCCGCGAGGACGGCGTGGCACCGGGCCTCCAGTCGGTGCCGCGGGCCGTCTCGGGCAGCGCGAGGCGGCCCGCGTTGCGCAGCGCCGGATGCGCGTAGCCCCGTAGCGCGGCGAAGAACACGGCCTGGTCCTTGATGCCGTCGGCGCGGTCGCGCAGGACCGGCTCCAGGAGTCCGAGGCCCGCGGGCTCCTGGACGTTGTCGATCAGCAGGACCGGGCGTCCCCGCCGGTGGGAGCGCTGGACGACGCCCGAGTAGGCGTCGTCGAGGTCGGCCAGCAGGGCCCGTACGAGGTGGCGTTCGGCGTGTCTGCGGGAGTCGCCGCCCGCCCGGAAGTGGCGGGAGAGCAGGATCAGCGCGAGCTTGGGGCTGCCGCCCGCGTTCGGGTAGTCGCGGTACCAGCCGGCGGCTCTGCGCAGCCGGCGGTGGGCCGGGGAGACGCCTTCCGCGAAGGCCTCCAGGGTGGCCTCGATGATGGGTTCCACCACCGGACCGGTGCCGCTCATCGAGGCGACGAGTTTGGAGATCACCTTGCTCACCCAGCGCCCCGCGAATCCCGACAGCCAGGACTCGGTTTCGCTCAGCAGCAGGATGCGCTCCGCCTCCTGCCGGATGCGGGGCACGTCGCGGTCGCTCCAGCCGCCAGCCGCCACGGCCAGCAGCCCGGACGACAGCCGCGGGAAGCCGATCCGTCCGGCGCCCTTGACCGGTTCGGCGAGCTGTTCGGCGGCCGTGGTGAGCGCCTGCCCCACCGGGGACCAGGACTCGGCCGGGCGGTCCGGGGGCGGTGCGCCGAACTGCCTTTCCTCGCCGTCGATCAGGGCGACGGGCGTGTGTCCGCGGTAGGCCTCGCGCAGGGCGAGGAGTACGGCGGTCTTGCCCAGTCCCCGGCCGCCCGCGAAGACCACGAAGGGCGGCTCCTCGGGGTGTTCGTACGGTGTGGCGCGGAGCTGGTACGGACGCAGGCCGACCAGTCGTGACGCGAGTCCGGGCGGATCGGTGTCGAAGAGCGCCCCCCGGCCGTGCAGCCCTGTGTGCACCGCATCTCCCCCTGGTCCGCGGTCCGGTCCATTCCCTATGTGCTGCTGTGAGGTGTATCAACAACAGTTTAAGAAGGGGGGGGTTGGTTCGGGATAGGGCATCCGGTGTCCGTTCAGTTACGAAAACGTTCAACCGTTCAACCGACAGTGATCGAATCGAGTTTTCGGCGCAGGTAGACGTGGGAATCCACCGGTTCGTACACGACGCGGCCGACGGGGGCGGGCACCGACTCGACCAGTGTTCCCGGTGTGCACTCGCCGAAGTACACGAGCGAGATCAGCTCCTCGGCGGGTGCGTCGGCCGGCGGCGGCAGCACCCGGTGCCGTCCCGAACGCCACCGGTCGCCGGTCCAACGGGCCATGAGATCACCGATGTTGATCGTCAGCGCCGCCGGGTCGAACGGCGCGTCCCGCCAGCCGTCGGTGTCCGTGAAGACCTGGAGCCCGCCCTTGCCCGCCTGCCGGTCGAGGATGGTGACGGTGCCGAAGTCGGTGTGCGGCCCGATGCGGAACTGGCCGGGCCGCGCCTCGCCGACGACCTCCGTGCCCGGATACCAGTTGATGTTGAAGCCGTACGTCGGATGGTCCATGTGGCGGGTGAAGAAGTCCGGTTCGAGGCCGAGCGCCCGGCCGAGCAGTTCGAGGAGCAGGTTCTCCAGCCGCGCCATCTCCGCCAGGTACTCCTCGCAGAGCGCCCGCAGCTCCGGGGCCTCGGCGGGCCAGACGTTCGGCGCGTACCACTGCGCGTTGGTCTCCGGGTCCTCGAACGGCTCGTGCGTCGCGAACGTCAGCGACTCCTTGAGGTCCGGCGGGGTCTCGGTGCCCTCCGCGTAGCCGTTGGCCTCGGCGCCGGGCCCGAGCCAGCCACGCCCGCCGACCCGGGCCGCGTACGGCTGCTTGACCGTGGCGGGCAGTACGAAGAAGGTCCGGGCCGCGTCCCGCACGCGGCGGCGCAGTTCGGGGTCCACGCCGTGCCCGGTGACGAGCAGGAAGCCGGCCGTGCGCAGGGCGTCGTCGACGGTGCGGGCGAGCGCGGCACGGGCGTCACGGTCCCCGGAGAGCCAGGGCCGCAGGTCGACGGTGGGGACGCCGGAGAGCGCGGGGTGCGCGGAGTCGGCGGTGGTGTCGGGGACGCCGGAGAGCGCGGGGTGCGCGGAGTCGGCGGTGGTGTCGGGGACGCCGGAGAGCGCCGGACGCGCGGAGTCGGTGGTGGTGCCGGGCGGTCCGGACGCCGCCGGGTGTGCGGAGCCGACGGCGTCGGCGGAGCCGGAGGCCGCCGGGCGGGCGGGACCTTCGGTACCGGACGCTGTTCTCGGGTCATTCACCGATGTCCTCGTTCCACAGGGCCGGGTTCTTCTCGATGAAGTCGCGCATCAGCGCGGTGCACTCGGGATCGTCGAGCAGCACGATCTGCACGCCGTGTTCGGCGAGCCAGTCGTGGCCGCCGCGGAAGGTGGCCGCCTCGCCGACGACCACCCGGGAGATCCCGAACTGCCGGACGAGCCCGCTGCAGTACCAGCACGGGGACAGCGTGGTCACCATGGTCGTACCGCGATACGACCGCTGCCGTCCCGCGTCGCGGAAGGCGGCCGTCTCGCCGTGCGCCGAGGGGTCGCCGTCCTGGACGCGGCGGTTGTGGCCGCGGCCGAGCAGGGTGCCGTCCGCGCCGTACAGCGCGGCCCCGATGGGGATACCGCCCTCGGCGAGCCCCGCGCGTGCCTCCTCCAGAGCCGTCGCGAGCCACGCGCGGGCCTGTGCCTGATCGATGCGCTCCATGACTCCACTGTCCCCCGGGTCCCCCTCTCCCGTCGCCGGAACACGAGGGTGATCGGGGGGAGTGCTCACCGGGCCGTCGCGGGGGCGAGGGGATCTCCGGTCCTGCGGGCCAGGACGAAGGCCTACGGGGTGGCCTCGTGGGGGTCGGCCTCGCGGACGAGCCGGGCGACCTCGGACAGGCCGGCCGCCCGCAGGAGTCCGGCGACCCGCTCGGGCGGGAAGCGGTGGACGTCGAGGTCCACGTCGTGGCCGTACGCGTGCTCCAGACGCACGTGTTCGTCGCCCGCCTTGAAGGCGAGGAGCAGATGGCCGCCAGGGGCGAGGACCCGGTGGAACTCGGCGAACATCTCGGGCAGTTCGTCGATGGGTGTGTGCACGGTGGAGTACCAGACCAGCGCTCCGCCGAGACCGGCGTCCGGGAGGTCCAGGGCCGTCATCGTCCCCACCTCGAACCGCAGCCGGGGATGCGTCCGGCGGGCCACCTCCACCATCCCCGGCGACAGGTCGATCCCGAACGCGTCGAGCCCGAGCTGCTCCAGATGGACGGTCACCCGACCGGGACCGCAGCCGAGGTCCGCCACGGGACCGCCCCCGCCGACCCGCACCCGCTCGGCGAACGCCGCCAGCATCGCCATGTCCAGTGGTTTCCGGTCCAGTTCGTCCCTGAGCAGTTCCGCGTAGTCGGCGGCGACGGTGTCGTAGGAGGCGCGGGTGGCGTGGAGGCGAGGCGTCATGGTGGTGCAGGGTAGGGCGGGGGCCGACGGACGGGGTGCCTACAGGCCGGTCGGGTAGAGCTCCGGCCGGCCCACCGTCCAGGGCTCCGCCGAGCTCGCGTTGCCGAAGGAGACCAGCCGGCCGAAGGAGGCGAGGGATGCGAGGCCGCTGTGGAGGGTCTCGCCGGGCACCGGGTCCAGGACGAGGTCCACCCCGCGGCCTGCGGTCGCCGCGCGGACCTCGTCCCGGAAGGAGCCCATGAACACCTCGTCGTAGCCGTTGCCGAGTGCGTATCCGGCGCGTCAACCGGCTGCGACGGGCCGAGTTCGACGCTCGCTTCCCGGGCCTGATCGCTCTCGTCCTGCGCGAGGAGCCGCCCCGCTGAGCGGTCTCGGCGGGGGTCCGGCCGCGTCGCGGAGGCGCCCGGCGACCCCGGGCTCGGACGTCTCAGGCCGGCTCCTCGGTGACGTGCGAGTCGGTGAGCGTGAGTGCGCCGCCGGCCGCGATCAGGCCGACGACGACCGCCAGCACGGCGTAGGTGATCCGCTCGCCGTGGAAGAACGACGCCACCAGGGAGTCGCTCCAGGTGCCCGCGGGCAGCCGGGTGGTGACCAGCGCGGCGATGAGGGTGCCGACCACGGCGGTGCCGATGCTGTTTCCGACCTCCTGGGCGGTGTCGTTGAGCGCCGCGCCGATCGACGTGCGGTTGCCCGGCATCGCGTCGACGAGCGCGATGGCGCAGATCGTCATGACGGTGCGCAGTCCGACGGTCATGACGACCATGCAGACCGCGATCGCGCCGTAGCCGCGGTCGATGCCCCAGGACAGCCCCGCGAGTGAGCCGGCCAGGCAGGCGGCGCCGACCAGGCAGGCGATGCGGTGGCCGAACCTTGCCGCGAGCCACTCGGACAGGGGAGTCGCGACGACCATGGTCACGATCATCGGCAGGTTCGCCAGGCCGGCCCGTACGGGGCTCCACCCGAAGGCGTACTGGAAGTGGAGGATCAGCCCGAACATCACGGCGGCCATCGCGATGGCCGTGCCGATCTGCGCGATGGCGGCGCCGCGGACGGTGCCGTCGGAGAAGAGGCGGAGGTCCAGCATCGGCGACGCGCTGCGGCGCTCGTGCCACACGAACGCGATCCCCGCGATGACGGCGCCGAGGACCGACGCGAGGGTGGTCGTGGAGAGCCAGCCGTGCTCGACGCCGCTGGTCAGCGAGTAGCAGGCGAGGCCGATGGCGGTGACGCTCAGGACCGCGCCGGGCAGATCGAGCTTGTCGTGGGTCAGGTCCTGCGGCCGGTCGGCCGGGACACCGAGGCGGACGCCGATGGCCGCGATCAACGCGATCGGGGCATTGACGACCAGGAGCCACTGCCACCGGAAGTGGGCCAGGGCGGTGCCGCCCAGCAGCGGGCCGAGGACGAAGCCGGACATGCCGACGACGATCATCAAGGTCATCGCGCGCATGCGCAGCGCCTTGTCGTCGAACAGCCGGAAGACCAGCGAGTTGGTGATGGGCGCCATCGCCGCCGCGGCGATACCGAGGCCGGCCCGCAAAGTGATGAGCTGCCCCGCGGTGGTGACCGCGACGACGGCCAGGCTCAGCAGGCCGAACACCGCCAGGCCGGCCAGCAGCACACGTCGGCGCCCGAGACGGTCGGCCATCGATCCCGCCGTCAGCAGCAGTCCGCCGAACGTCAGCGAGTACCCGCCGGTGACCCACTGCAGCGCGGTCGTGCTGCTGTCGAGGTCCCGGCCGATCGTGGGCAGCGCGATCGAGAGCAGGGTGTTGTCGACCATCTCGACGAAGAAGGCCAGGCAGAGCGCGGCCAGGGGAATCCACGCCGCGCGCAGGGACGGATAGGTGCGCGATGCGGCGGGCGCTGGGGCGGTCGTGGTCATGGCGGCCTCCTCTCGGAACGCCGTCGGCTATAGAACGACGTTCGACAATGGAACGATGTTCGACAATAGAACGAGGTTCGATGATGGCGCAAGCTGTGATTGGATGGACGTCATGACAGGCCCGCGACCACGACCCGCCGATCGCCCTTCGCGAGGACGTCAACGGGCCTCGCACTCCATCGAGGCCGTTCTCGGCGCGGCCGTGGCCCTGCTCGACGAGGCGGGCGAGCCGGCGCTGACCCTCCGCGCCCTCGCGACCCGGCTCGGCACCGGCGTCGGCAGCATCTACTGGTACGTCTCGGGCAAGGACGACCTGCTCGACCGGGCCATCGACCACGTGCTCGACGGGGTGCTGACCGCCGTCGAGGGGCAGACCGGCAGCGACGACCCGATCGACGACCTGCGCGTGATGGCCGTCACGCTGTTCGACGCGGTCGCGGACCGGCCGTGGCTGGGCGCGCACTTCATGCGCCGCACCGACGTCCAGGGCAACTCGTTGCGGCTTTTCGAGAAGCTGGGGCAGCAGACTCTTCGACTCGAACTCACGCCGCTCCAGCGGTTCCACGCCGTGTCGGCGATCGTGGGCGTCGTCGTCGGCAACGCCGCCGAGATGGGGCAGGAGCCGCCCCCGGAGGTGCTCGACGGCGTCATGGACCGCGACGAGTTCCTCGGCCGCTACACCGAGACCTGGCGTGCGCTCGACTCGAAGGAGTTCCCGTTCGTGCACGAGATCGTCGAGGAGTTCGACGGGCACGACGACAAGGAGCAGTTCCTCGCCGCGCTGGACCTGACCCTGGCGGGCCTCCGCCTCCAGGCCGGAGCCTGACGCCGCCTGCCCGTACGCATCGGCGCTGCCGATGGGGGCATCGGCGGGACGCCCCGGTGGACCGTGGCCCGGCCGCGGGTCCCGCTCCTTATCTTCGGCACATGACCTCAGCCACCGCAGACGAGAACAAGGGCATCGCCCAGCTCACCGCCGCCATGATGCTCTCCGGGACCCTCGGCGTCTTCGTCGTCGAGTCCGGGGCCCCGCCGTTCGACGTCGTCTTCTTCCGCGTCCTGTTCGGGCGTCTCCCCGGCCGACTTCGCGCACGGAGGCGCGTATCTCACCGGCGTCGGACAGGCGCTCCTCCTACGGTCTTTCCACCTTGCCTTTCGGGCAGGGCGCCCGGTCCTTCAGGGGCGGGGTGAATGCCCGTTCCTGCGGAGCGGGTCGAGGGAGGCCGAATCGCTGCCAAGAAGATGCGGCGTCTTGGGCGAGCCGGTGGCGAGGCCGACCTCAGGACTCCTCGTCGGACCTGCTCTGCTCCTCGCGGCGCTTCAGTTCCTCCTCGCGGCGGCGCAGGTCGGCCTCCCAGTCCTTCAGGAGGGACTCGTCCTTGCGATTCTCGGCCTTGAGGGATTTGAGGAACTCGGGGTTGTCGTCAGGGGCGACGAACGTCGTCCGCTGGTTGCGGTGCCACTCGGAGGGCGTGGAACCGCCCGCGGGACCCCGGCGGTTGCGGCCCGCGACCAGCCAGGCGACCGGACCGACCAGCACCTCGCCGAAGAGCAGGATGATGATGACCCAGACCACCTTGGGCAGGCCTCTGACCTCCTCCTCCGGCGTGTTCAGGCAGTCGACGAAGGCGTAGATCCACAGCGCCAGGACCAGCAGGAAGGGCAGATACCTGAGCATGGCCGAACGATCCCCCAGTGAGCGACGGCGGGGCGGCACGGGCCCCCCGGTGACGGGCACAGATTAGCGGGTGGCCGATACTTGGACACATGGCTTACGACGATCTTCGCTCCCTGCTCAGGGCGCTGGAGCGCGAGGGAGACCTCAAGCGCATCAAGGCCGAGGTGGATCCGTACCTGGAGGTCGGGGAGATCGTCGACCGGGTACAGAAGTCCGGCGGGCCCGCGCTCCTCTTCGAGAACGTGCGCGGGTCGGCGATGCCGCTCGCGATGAACGTCTTCGGCACCGACCGCCGCCTGCTGAAGGCCCTCGGGCTGAAGTCGTACGGCGAGATCTCCGAGAAGATCGGCGGACTGCTCAGGCCGGAGCTGCCGCAGGGCTTCGTGGGCGTGCGCGAGGCCTTCGGGAAGCTCGGCGCGATGGCGCACGTACCGCCGAAGAAGGTCAAGGACGCGCCGGTGCAGGAAGTGGTGCTGCGGGGCGAGGACGTCGATCTCGACGCGCTGCCCGCGCTGTTCACCTGGCCCGAGGACGGCGGCTCCTTCTTCAACCTCGGGCTCACCCATACCAAGGACCCCGAGTCCGGCATCCGCAACCTCGGTCTGTACCGGCTCCAGCGCCACGACAAGCGCACCATCGGCATGCACTGGCAGATCCACAAGGACAGCCGGAACCACTACCAGGTCGCGGCCCGCAAGGGCGAGCGGCTGCCCGTGGCCATCGCCTTCGGCTGCCCGCCCGCCGTCACGTACGCCTCCACCGCCCCGCTGCCCGGCGACATCGACGAGTACCTCTTCGCCGGGTTCCTCCAGGGCAAGCGGATCGAGATGGTGGACTGCAAGACCGTTCCGCTCCAGGTGCCCGCGAACGCCGAGGTCGTCCTGGAGGGCTGGCTGGAGCCGGGCGAGATGCTGCCCGAGGGGCCGTTCGGCGACCACACCGGGTTCTACACCCCGCAGGAGCCGTTCCCGGCGCTGACCATCGACTGTGTGACGATGCGCCGGCGCCCGCTGCTCCAGTCCATCGTGGTGGGCCGGCCCCCGACGGAGGACGGTCCCCTCGGCCGGGCGACGGAGCGGTTCTTCCTCCCGCTGCTGAAGATCATCGTCCCGGACATCGTGGACTACCACCTGCCGGAGGCGGGCGGTTTCCACAACTGCGCGATCGTCTCGATCGACAAGAAGTACCCGAAGCACGCCCAGAAGGTGATGCACGCCGTCTGGGGGGCACACATGATGTCCCTGACGAAGCTGATCGTGGTCGTCGACGCGGACTGCGACGTCCACGATCTGCACGAGGTGGCCTGGCGCGCGCTCGGCAACACGGACTACGGACGTGACCTCACCGTCGTCGAAGGCCCGGTCGACCACCTCGACCACGCCTCCTACCAGCAGTTCTGGGGCGGCAAGGCGGGCATCGACGCGACGAAGAAGTGGCCCGAGGAGGGCTACACGCGGGACGGCGGCTGGCCCGAGATGGTGCTGTCCGACCCGCAGACGGCGGCGAAGGTCGACCGCCGTTGGAAGGAGTACGGGCTGTGAGTTCAGCTTCCGCGGCGCTTCCGCAGCCGGGCCGCACCAAGGCGTTCCTGCGCCTCGTCATGATCGAGCACTCGGTGTTCGCGCTGCCGTTCGCGTACATCGCGGCGCTCACCGCGATGTTCGAGGTCGACAAGAACATCCACTGGGCAAAGCTGCTCCTGGTCACCGTCGCGATGGTGGGCCTGCGCACCTTCGCCATGGCCGCGAACCGGATCATCGACCGCGAGATCGACGCCCGCAATCCCCGTACGGCCCATCGTGAACTGGTCACCGGCGCGATGACCGTGAAGCACGCCTGGACGGGGGCGCTGGTCGCCCTGGTCGTGTTCCTCGGCGCCGCCGCCCTGCTCAACCCGCTCTGCCTGGCGCTGGCGCCCATCGCGGTCATCCCGATGGTCGTCTACCCGTACGGCAAGCGGTTCACGAACTTCCCGCAGGCCATCCTCGGTCTCGCCCAGGCGATGGGCCCGGTCGGCGCCTGGATCGCCGTCACCGGCACCTGGTCCTGGGACGCGGTCGTCCTCGGCCTCGCGGTCGGTGTCTGGATCGGCGGCTTCGACCTGATCTACGCCTGCCAGGACGTCGAGACCGACCGCGAGATCGGTGTGATGTCCGTGCCGGCCCGGTTCGGCATCCCGGCCGCGATCCAAGGCGCGCGGGCCTGCCACGCGGTGACGACGGCGCTCTTCGTCTGGTACGGAGTGGCCACCGGCGCCGGCGCCTTCTTCTGGCTGGGCCTCGTGATCGTCGCGGGCGCGTTCCTCTACGAGCACTCCATCGTGAAGCCGCACGACCTGAGCCGGCTGAACCGGGCGTTCTTCCAGGTCAACGGCTTCATCGGGATCGCCCTGTTCGTGTGCGCCCTGCTCGACCTGCTGGTGCGCGGGCTGACGGTCTGAACATGGCCGGTGGCCGGATAGGCTCGACATCATGAAGCCAGGACAGACGCAGCGCCGGCCTTGGATCGTGGGGGTCTCCGGCGCGTCCGGTACGCCGTACGCGGCCGCGGTGCTGCGTTCGCTGCTGGATGCGGGGGAGAGCGTCGACCTGGTCGTCAGCAGGGCCTCACGGCTCACGCTGCTCGACGAGACCGGCCTCCCGTTCCGCGACGCCCACTGGCGGGGCGATCTGCGCGCGTGGCTGGAGCGGGGCGCCGACGGCAAGCCCGGCACCTTCGACGTCTCCGGGGAACATCTCGACGGCGTACGTCACTGGAGCGCGGGCGACCTGGCGGCGGGCCCCTCGTCGGGCTCGTACCCGGCCAAGGGCATGCTGATCGTGCCCGCCTCCACCGCCTGTGTGGCCGGAGTCGCCCTCGGCCTCTCCAAGGATCTGCTGCAGCGGGCCGCGAGTGTCACCCTCAAGGAGGGGCGCAAGCTGGTCGTCGCCGTACGGGAGACCCCGTTGAACGGGCAGACGCTGCGTCACCTGGTCTCCCTGGACGACGCGGGCGCGGTCGTGCTGCCCGCCTCGCCGGCGTTCTACGCGGGAGCCACGCACATCCAGGACCTGGTGGACTTCGTCGCCGGACGGGCCCTCGACGCGGCGGGCGTCGAACACGGCCTGTACCGCCGGTGGAAGGGCGAACTCGGGAGCGGATCCCGGGACGCCACCACCTGACCTCGCACGACCTCTCGAACTCTCACGACTTCTCAGACCTTTTCAGCGGAAGGCTCGATCGCATGGACGCGGTGGACAGGCAGCTCATCCAGGCCCTGAGAGAGAACGGCCGGGCCTCCTACGCGGAGCTGGGGCGCCTCGTCGGACTGTCGGGACCCAGTGTCACCGACCGCATCAACCGGCTGGAGGCGGCCGGCGTCATCACCGGGTACCGCGCGACGGTCGACTCGGCCTCGCTCGGTCTCGGCGTCACCGCCCTGATCGGCATCTCGCTGTCCGACGCGGCCGACCACGAGGACGTGGCCCGGCGGCTGCGCGACCTCAGCGAGATCGAGGACTGCTGGTTCATCGCGGGCGACGACTCGTTCATGCTCAAGGTGCGCTCCAGCGACGTCGACGGACTGGAGAAGACCATC
The DNA here is from genome assembly GCF_042751995.1 of Streptomyces sp. NPDC059371. Taxonomy (NCBI): domain Bacteria; kingdom Bacillati; phylum Actinomycetota; class Actinomycetes; order Kitasatosporales; family Streptomycetaceae; genus Streptomyces; species Streptomyces sp. NPDC059371. The sequence continues at coordinate 36,655 of NZ_JBHYXD010000019.1, forward strand.
CGGCGGCTGTCCGGGACCAAGGGCGTCTCCCGTACCCGTACGACGATCGTGCTCTCCACGAAGTGGGAGAACCGGGTGGGCGAGCTGCCCGAGGAGGACTAGAGGCGCCCGCGGCACGAAGGTCCTGGTGGGGGCCTTCCGCCGGAAAACCGGGGGAGTACGGTTGGCAGCGTTCGTCACAGGGAGAGGTAATCGCATGGATGTCGGGCTCAAGCGCGAGCTGGAGGACAAGGTCCGGGCCGGTGAACGGCTCAGCCGCGAGGACGGCATCGCGCTGTACGAGTCGGACGATCTGGCCTGGCTCGGCGGGCTCGCGCACGAGGTGCGCACGCGGAAGAACGGCGACGTCGTCCACTTCAACGTCAACCGTCACCTCAACATGACGAACGTGTGCACCGCGTCCTGCGCGTACTGCTCGTTCCAGCGCAAGCCGGGCGAGAAGGACGCGTACACGATGCGCATCGAGGAGGCCGTCCGCCTCGCCACGGCGATGGAGGGCGAGAACCTCACCGAGCTGCACATCGTCAACGGCCTGCACCCCAGCCTGCCCTGGCGCTACTACCCGCGCTCCCTCAGCGAGCTGAAGAAGGCCCTGCCGAACGTCTCGCTGAAGGCGTTCACGGCCACCGAGATCCACCACTTCGAGACGATCTCGGGGCTGTCGGCCTCGGAGATCCTCGACGAGCTGATCGAGGCCGGTCTGGAGTCGCTGACCGGCGGCGGCGCGGAGATCTTCGACTGGGAGGTCCGCCAGCACATCGTCGACCACCGCACCCACTGGGAGGACTGGTCGCGCATCCACCGCCTCGCGCACGAGAAGGGTCTCAAGACCCCGTGCACGATGCTGTACGGGCACATCGAGGAGCCGCGGCACCGGGTCGACCACGTGCTGCGGCTGCGCGAGCTCCAGGACGAGACCGGCGGCTTCCAGGTCTTCATCCCGCTGCGCTACCAGCACGACTTCGTGGACATGAAGGACGGCAAGGTCAGGAACCGCCTCCAGGCGCGCACCCAGATGGCGACCGGCGCCGAGGCCCTGAAGACCTTCGCGGTCTCCCGGCTGCTCTTCGACAACGTCCCGCACGTCAAGGTCTTCTGGGTCATGCACGGCGTCCAGACCGCCCAGCTCGCGCTCCAGCACGGCGCCGACGACATGGACGGCTCGGTCGTCGAGTACAAGATCACGCACGACGCGGACAACTACGGCACGCCGAACAAGCTGACCCGCGAGGACCTGCTGGACCTCATCCGGGACGCGGGCTTCCGTCCGGTGGAGCGCAACACGCGCTACGAGATCATCCGCGAGTACGACGCACCGGACCCGGCGCGCCGCGAGGCACCGCAGGCCATGCGGGTCTGACGTGGCGTTGGTCTTCGAGCTGGACCCGGCGGTCACCCCTGAGCTCCGGGACGGTGTCGTCGCCCTCTGGGTGGACGTCTCCAACGCGGGCGGCTCCGTCGGCTTCGTGCCGCCGGTGGCCGCCGGCGACGTGCGCCCCGAACTCGTGAAGCACTTCGTCGCCATGGCGGAGGGCCGCACCCGGCTGCTGGTCGGCCGGGACGAGGAGGGCGGCGTCGCCGCGACCGCCTTCCTCACGCACAACACCCACCGGCTGATGCGGCACTGGGCCTGGCTGTACACCGTGATGGTGCACCCGCGGCACCAGGGCAAGGGGTACGGCCGGGACCTGCTCGCCGCCGTCGAGGAGGCCGCGGGCCGTCTCGACGGCGTCGACGCGATACGGCTGACCTGCCGGGGCGGCGAGGGGCTTGAGCGTTTCTACACCTCCTGCGGCTACAAGGAGGTCGGGCGGGTGCCCGGCGCGATCCGGGTCGCGCCCGGCGACGACCGGGACGACATCACGATGCTGCTGCCCCTCGCCGTCCGCGGCTGAGGACCCGCTGCAAGATCGCTGTCCGGGCGTGCTTCACTGGACGGAGTTCTTTGGGACCGTTCGGAACGGAAGAGTGGATTGAGATGTTCCGCTACACACTGATGCGCCTCGGTATCTTCGCGGGCTGCCTCGTGGTCGTCTGGGGCCTCGTCTACTCGGGCGTCGCCCCCCGCGGCCTCGGCGACTCCAACTACATGTGGGTCGTCCTGCTGGCCATGGTGATCTCCGCGCCGATCAGCTTCGTCGTCCTGCGCGGCGCGCGCGACCGCGCCTCGGCCCAGGTCGTCGCCCGTGTCGACCGCGCCAAGGCCAACCTGGAGCGCAACCGCAACCAGGAGGACGCTCTCCTGGACGAGACCGCCCAGGGCGCCCCGCACCAGGCCTCCTGACACCGCCGTGCGCCCGGCCGTGCCGCGCGCCCTCGTAGGCTTGGCGCATGGGTGCTGTGAAGAACAAGCGGATGCCCCGCGCGGTACGCGAACAGCAGATGCTGGACGCGGCCGTACGGACCTTCGGGCAGCGCGGGTACCGGGCCGCGTCGATGGACGAGATCGCCGAACTGGCGGGCGTGTCCAAGCCGTTGGTCTACCTGTACCTGAACTCGAAGGAAGACCTGTTCACCGCGTGCATCCGGCGTGAGGCCAAGGTGCTCACCGACGCGGTCCGCGCCGGAGTCCGCCCCGACCTGCCCGCCGACCGTCAACTCTGGGAAGGGCTGCGGGCGTTCTTCACGCACACGGCCGAGAACCCGGACGGCTGGGCGGTCCTGCACCTCCAGGCCCGTACGCACGGAGAGCCCTTCGCCGCCGAGGTCTTCGCGATGCGCGAGGAACTGGTCCGCTTCGTCACGCAGTTGATCGTCGTCGCCGCGCGCGAGGCACACCGCGACCCGTCGCTGCCCGCGCGGGAGGTCGCCGGGCTCGCGGAGGCGCTCGTCGGCGCCGCCGAGTCGATGGCCGCGTGGGCCAACGCCACCCCGGGCGTCTCGGCCCGGCAGGCCGCCGCCACCCTGATGAACTTCGCCTGGGCGGGACTCGGCACGCTCATGCAGGGCCGCCCCTGGTCCCCGCCGGCCCCGGTCATCCCCTCCCAGACCACCGCGGAGGTCTGACACCTCCGGCCCCCGGCACCTGTCCGTTCCGGGCGGGGCCGGGCCGCTCCGGGCGGGGTCAGGCCTGGCCCCACCGGCGCAGCGCGGGGGCCACCCGCTCACGGCCCACCCGGTAGAGGGACTTGGCGCCGCTGCGCGCGGCCCGGCGGATCACCGTGCGCACCGGACCTCCGCCGCTCGCGCCCGCCGCGAGCGTCAGCGGCCTGCCCTTCTCGTCGAGGCCGTTGCGCTCCAGGATGCCGGCGAGGTACGCCCCCGCCCGCTGCGGAGAGTAGTACGGCCGCAGTGCCGGCAGCCTGCCCGTCGCCCCGAGCGCGGCGACCCGGGCGCGGGCGGCGGCGTACGGATCGCTCTTGCCGACGCCCTGCCGTGCCGCCCAGGCCGGGTCGACGCGGGGCGCCGCGCCGGCGTCCAGGTCGTCCCAGGAGGCGAGGCAGCCCGAGTGCACGAAGTAGTGGTTGCCGTGCGCCTCGCGGACCCCGAAGTCGGTGAGGATCGCGGTCGGGATGCCGCGGTGCATCGACTCCAGGGCGGCCGTCGAGCTGACCGTCACCAACAGGTCGGTGCGGTCCAGGACTTCACCCATGTTGCCGTAGACGAGACGCAGGTTGTCCGGGACCGGCCCGGTCATCCTCTCGATGAGGAGCTGGTACGGATCGGCCTCGACGTGTGTGGTGTGCTCGCCGGGGAGGCTGCGCAGTTTCATCAGCACCAGCCGGTCGGGGTGCCGTCGCGCGTGGGTCGCCGCCCGCTCCAGCAGCTTGAGCCGGGACACCCGGCCCTTGGGCACGGACGGCTGGACGGCGAAGGTGAGTGTGAAGGGCCGCTCCGGGGACGGCGCGTACGGCTCCCCGCCGAGGAAGGGCAGGGCGCACTCCACCACCGAGCCGGGGTCGACGCCGACGCTCGCGAACGCCTCGCGGAAACGGTCCGCGTCGTAGGCGCTGTTGGCGAGGACGAGATCGGTGCCGGCCCGGGTCATCAGCCCGTCGACCATCTTCTCGTACACGACGCCGACGTATCCCGTGACGGTGACCGGCCGCCGTTCCCTCCCCTCCCACGCGATGCCCAGGCCGTGGGTGAGCGCGAGTGTGGTGCCTCCCGCGGTGGCCAGGACGAGCACGTCGGCGGCGGCGAGTTCCTCGTCGTCGACCAGCTCCGCCACCGTGACGTCGCGCCGGGTGTCCGGCTCGATGCCGATCTCCGTCAGTTGGCGCTCCGTCGGGGTGGCCCGGGTGCGCAGGAAGAGCGCGTCGAGGGCGTACTCGGGAGCGATCTGCCGGGCGACGGACGCTCCCCACTTCCAACGGGTGTCGGAGTCGGCGATGACGGCGATTCGTCTGGGGGGCATGCTTCGGTGCCTTTCCTGGCGGCGGCCGGGGTGGACCGAGGCTAGGAACGGTGTCTGAGGGTGGGATGAGGGGCTGCTTGAAGCCGCCTTGGTGCCCTGGGTGTGGACTGTGAGAGCTTTCTCAACGCGACTTCTTCACCTGCGAGTTGACGACAGCCGGGGTGCGCGGCGGGGGCTTTCGCCATGCACTGTTCGCTCGAAGTTCACGTGTCTCGCGGCCGCGGCGGGCGTACGTCGCCGGTCAGATGGACCCGTCCGTCCGAGCGGAGCTCGAACTCCGGCCCCCGCGCGGCGTACGTCACCGCCCCGGGCAGCGGCACCGGCGCCCTGAACTCGGCCCGTACATCGACCGCTTGTCCCGGACCGTACTCGGCGAGGCAGCGGGCGACCGTCCACATGCCGTGCGCGATGGCGCGCGGGAAGCCGAAGAGGCGGGCGGTGAGGGGGTGCAGATGGATGGGGTTGCGGTCCCCGGAGACGGCACCGTAGCGACGCCCGACGTCCGGACCGAGCCGCCACTCGGCGAGGGCGGGCAGCGTCCCGGAGCCCTGCCGGGGGGCGGGGTCCTGGCGGTCCTGGCGGTGCGCAGGGTCCTGGTCCCGGTCGTGGTCGTGGTTTGGGTCCCGACCGTGGTCCGGCTCCGGGTCCAGGTCCGGGCTGTGGTCGTGGTCCGGCTCCAGGTCCCGGCCGTGGTCGTGGTCCGGGTCCAGCTCCCGACCGAGGTCCAGGTCCCGATCGTGGTTGTGGTCCGGGTCCGGATTCCGGTGGTGGTCGTGGGCTTGGGCGGGGGTCTTGTCCGGGTTCCGGGGGCGGTGCCGGGCCAGGTAGGTGCTCCTCGACTCCCATACGAGCGTGCCGTGGACCCGTGCCTCGGTCAGCACGGTCGCCTCCGTGCCCCGCCGGTGCGGCGCCAGCTTCTCCACCAGCACCGCGAGTTCGTACTCCGCGTTCGCCGCGCACTCCTGGTACCGGGTGATCTCGATCGAGGTGTGCACCAGCCCGAGCAGCGGAAGCGGGAACGCGCGCCCCGCCAGGATCCGCATCGCCAGCGGAAAGGCGAGCACGTGCGGATACGTGACCGGCAGGGCGTCCGCGCCGGTCGGGAACCCGCACACCCGCTCGTACGCGGCGAGATGGGCGAGGTCGATCCGCACTCCGGAGAGAACGAGCCGGGTGGCGGGGACCGGGGCGTCCGGGCGGGGCCGCTTGAAGGGGGAGAGCAGGGCACCGCGGGCCAGCAGCGGGACGAGCGAGGGGGCGGCGTCGAGGGTGTGCGTCCGCGGCTCGGGGCGGACGGGCGGCTGGGTGCGCATCGGAGTCTCCATGCGGACGGTGAAGGTGCGGCTCTCGGCGGGCGGTGCGACGCGGGGTTCGGCGAGCGGGTGGGGGTGGTGCGGGGTTCCGCGGACGGGGGGCTGCGCGGCGGCGGGATTGTCCGGCTTCCGGGCGGGCATGAGGTGACTCTGAAGTAAGTTACCGGGGGTAAGGCTACGTCAGGGGGAGGCGTGGGTCGAGATGAGGTACGGCGATCTCCCGGGGGCGGGCTGTCCGGGGATGAGACCCGGAGCCTTCGGAGTGCCGGTGCCGGGTGGTCCGGTCCCGGGGCCACCAGGGCTGCCGACGGCGGCAGTCGTGGCCGGGCAAAGGGCACAGCTACCCCGGGTAACCCGCACTCCACCTGCGGCAATACGTCACAAACCCCACACTTCGGCGCCGTAGGATCCCCGTCTCACCGGGTTGCCGAGACCCCTGAACCCCCCACTCCCCAGGGCCGTATGAGATTTCGCGCCGCCGCGCGCTCCGCCGAGCCCGAACACGCCTTGCACCCGCCCCGGCCTCCCGGCCGACAAGGAGCCGCCCCGTGTCCAGCCCCTACTCGTCCGACTCCGCCCCTCCCTTGCCGGAGCCCGAGATCAAGCGGCTGGACGGTGTCGTGCGCGAGGTCGCGATGCCGCCGATCGCGGGCCAGGTGACGCACGGCTCCCTCGCGGACATCCCGTTCGACAACGCGGCCGCCGCTCCGCTGGAACCGGTCCTCAGCCGGAAGACCCCGGACGGCGAAGGCTGGCGGGACGTGAGCGCCGCCGAGTTCGCGGACGAGGTCCTCGCGGTGGCCAAGGGGCTGATCGCGGAGGGGCTGGTGCCGGGCGACCGGATCGCGATCATGGCCCGGACGACGTACGAGTGGACCCTCCTCGACTTCGCCGCCTGGGCCGCCGGCCTGGTCACCGTGCCGGTCTACCCGACCTCCTCGGTCTTCCAGACCCGCTGGATCCTCCAGGACTCGGGGGCTGTCGCGCTCGCCGTGGAGTCCGTGGCGCAGGCCGCCGCGCTCGGCCCCGAGCGCGCGCACATCCCCGATCTGAGGCACATGTGGGTCTTCGAGAAGGGCCATGTGGAGCGCCTCGCGGAGCTCGGCCGCGACGTCCCGGACCAGGAAGTGGCCGTACGGCGTGGGGTGCTGGGCCCGGACACCCTCGCCACCCTGATCTACACCTCGGGCACCACCGGCCGCCCCAAGGGCTGCGCCCTCACCCACGGCAACTTCTTCGCCGAGGTCGACAACGCCGTCGAACTGCTCTACCCGATCTTCAAGGCCCGCTCCCAGGACCCCGCCTCCACCCTCCTCTTCCTCCCCCTCTCGCACGTCTTCGGCCGCATGGTGGCCGTGGCCTGTCTGCGCGCGCGGGTGAAACTCGGTCACGCGCCCAGCCTCCAGACCGAGGAACTCCTCGCGGACCTGGCCTCGTTCAAGCCGACCTTCCTGCTCGCCATTCCGTACGTCCTGGAGAAGGTCTTCAACACCGGCCGCGCCACCGCCGAACGGATGGGCCGCGGTTCGTCCTTCGACCGGGCGGCCCGGATCGCCCAGAAGTACGGCGAGGCCGTCGAGGCCCGGCAGCACGGCACGGGTCCCGGCCCGAGCCGGTCCCTCCGTACCGCCCGCGCCCTCTACGACCCCCTGGTCTACCGCCGTATCCGCAACGCCCTCGGAGGCCGGGTCCGGCACGCCATCTGCGGCGGGTCCCCGCTCGGCCGCCGGCTCGCCGCCTTCTACGCGGGAGCCGGCATCGAGATCTTCGAGGGGTACGGACTCACGGAGACCACGGCCGCCGCGACGGTCACGCCCCCGCAGAAGCCGCGCCTCGGCACGGTGGGCCGGCCCCTGCCGGGCACCCGGGTGCGGATCGCCGCCGACGGGGAGGTGCTGCTGTGCGGCGCGCAGGTCTTCCGCGGCTACTGGGACCCGCACGCGGGCGGTGTCGTCGACGCGGCCCCGGACGGCTGGTTCGCCACCGGTGACATCGGAGAGCTGGACGACGGCGGCTATCTCGCCATCACCGGCCGCAAGAAGGAGATCCTGATCACCGCGGGCGGCAAGAACGTCGCTCCCGCGCCCCTCCAGGACTTTCTCCGCTCCCATCCGCTGATCGCCCAGTGCATGGTGCTCGGGGACCGCCGGCCCTTCGTCTCCGCCCTCATCACCCTCGACCCCGAGGGCGTCGCCCACTGGCGCCGGATGAACGGCAAGCACCCGGTTCCGCCCGAACTCGTCATGGACGATCCGGAGTTGCTGGCCATCCTGCAGCGCGCCGTGAACGAGACCAACCGGCATGTCTCGCGCCCCGAGTCCATCCGCCGCTTCACCGTCCTGCCCGTCGACTTCACCGAGGCGGCCGGCCACCTCACCCCGTCGATGAAGCTGCGGCGCACGGCGATCGAGAAGGACTTCGGCAGGGAGATAGAGGCCCTGTACGCGACGTAGCCCCCGCGTGACGGCGAAAGGCAGGAGCCCCGCTACCGGCTGGTGCGGGGCTCCTTGGGTACTGCTATCCGTTCCGGATCAAAGCTTTGGGCTCATGGAGCCGCAGGCTTAGAGCGGAGTGACGTTCTCCGCCTGCGGGCCCTTCGGACCCTGCGTGACGTCGAAGGAAACCGACTGGTTCTCTTCGAGCGAACGGAAACCGTTCGCGTTGATCGCGGAGTAGTGGACGAAGACGTCCGGGCCGCCGCCTTCCTGGGCAATGAAACCAAAGCCCTTTTCGGCGTTGAACCACTTCACGGTTCCGGTAGCCATAAGCCCTCCTTGGGCCCAAAGGGTTGCCCTGCTCCAGAACCTGCGATTGTGTAAACAACTGCATACGTCTGAAAACGACGAGAGCCCGCGGTCACATGCTCCGCAGGCTCTGTACTGCAAGGGAAACCAAACTGCAACTTGCGGCGAGCCTAGCACGCAGGCAGCCGAAAGCAATAGAGGCAAAGATCACGTCATCCGGACGGGTGCTTCGCACGGGTGTCAGGGGTCTGACGTGCGTTGACTCCGGGGTGTCACAACGGTTGACACGAGGCGTCGGGACGGTTTCCACCCGCACACGCCGACCCTGGAGCCCGCACGCCACCGGATGGGGTCTAGCCTCGCGATGTGGACAATTCTCGCACCCGGCCGCGCGTCGGCCACATCCAGTTCCTGAACTGCCTCCCCCTGTACTGGGGGCTCGCGAGAACGGGCACGCTCCTCGACTTCGAGCTCACCAAGGACACCCCCGAGAAGCTCAGCGAGAAGCTGGTGCGAGGGGACCTCGACATCGGGCCCATCACGCTCGTCGAGTTCCTCAAGCACGCCGACGACCTCGTCGCCTTTCCGGACATCGCCGTCGGCTGCGACGGCCCCGTGATGTCCTGCGTGATCGTCTCGCAGGTCCCTCTCGACCAACTGGACGGCGCCCGCGTCGCCCTCGGCTCGACCTCGCGCACCTCCGTGCGGCTCGCCCAGCTCCTGCTGGCCGAGAAGGTCGGGGTGCGGCCCTCGTACTACACGTGCCCGCCGGATCTGAGCCTGATGATGCAGGAGGCCGACGCCGCCGTCCTCATCGGCGACGCGGCGCTGCGCGCCAACCTGCTCGACGGACCGAAGTACGGGCTCCAGGTGCACGACCTCGGCGCGCTGTGGAAGGAGTGGACGGGCCTGCCGTTCGTCTTCGCCGTGTGGGCGGCCCGGCGCGACTACCTGGAACGCGAGCCGCTCGTCACCCGCAAGGTGCACCAGGCCTTCCTCTCCTCCCGGGACCTCTCCCTCGACGAGGTCTCCAAGGTCGCCGAGCAGGCGGCCCGGTGGGAGGAGTTCGACGAGTCCGTCCTGGAGCAGTACTTCACGACGCTCGACTTCCGCTTCGGCGGCCCGCAGCTCGAGGCCGTACGGGAGTTCGCGCGCCGGGTCGGCTCGACCACCGGGTTCCCGGCGGATGTGAACGTACGGCTCCTGCAGCCATGAGACGCCGGCCCCGGTCCCGGTCGGTTTCGGGGCCGGGGGCGCGCACGGCACTACGCTGCTGGGCAGTGTGTACGGGGGAGGGGGAACCGTGAGTGCCATGCAGCCGCTCGGAGCCGACGAACCCACGGTCGTGGGGCCCTATCGGCTGCTCGGCCGGCTGGGGTCCGGCGGCATGGGGCGCGTGTATCTGGGACGCAGCGCGGGCGGACGTACGGTCGCGGTCAAGATCGTGCATCCGCACTTCGCGCTCGACGAGGAGTTCCGCGCCCGCTTCCGCCGCGAGGTCGAGGCGGCGCGGCGGGTGGGCGGCGCGTGGACGGCGCCCGTCCTGGACGCGGACCCGGAGGCGCCGGTCCCCTGGGTCGCCACCGGCTACGCGGCCGGCCCCTCCCTGACGTCGGCGATCGCCGACGGCGGGCCGCTCCCGGCCCACTCCGCGCGCGTGCTCGGCGCCGGTCTGGCCGAGGCGCTCACCGCGGTCCACGCGCTGGGCCTCGTCCATCGTGACGTCAAACCCTCCAACGTGCTGCTCACCCTCGACGGTCCGCTCCTCATCGACTTCGGCATCGCCCGGGCCACGGACGGCACCGCCTCCCTGACCTCGACGGGGGTCTCGGTCGGCTCACCCGGCTACATGTCCCCCGAGCAGATCCTCGGCAAGGGCGTCACGGGAGCCGCGGACGTCTTCTCGCTCGGCGCGGTCCTCGCGTACGCCGCCACCGGCGAGCCGCCCTTCCCCGGTGACTCCTCCGCCTCCCTCCTCTACAAAGTGGTGCACGAAGAACCGCGACTCGAATCCCTGGAAGGCGAGTTGCGCGAGCTGGTGGCGGCCTGCCTGGCCAAGGAGCCCGCGGCGCGGCCCACTCCGGGCGAGGTGGCCGTCCGGCTCGCACCGCAGGGCGCGGCCCGGCTGGTGTCGGCGGGCTGGCTGCCGGGCGCCCTGGTCGAGCGGGTGAGCCGAAGTGCCGTACAACTGCTGAACCTTGAGGCGACGGGGGCCGCGCAGGTCACGCCCTCCGGGCCGTTGGGCTTCAGCAGCCCGTCGGTCGAGGCGGGCCGAGCGGCAGGGACCGGTGCCGGGACGGGCACCGGGGTGCCGGGTTCGGGCGGGGGCTTCGGGCCCCCTCCGCCGGGCTTCGGGCCGCCGCCCGCGATGCCTCCCTACGTACCGCGGCAGGGCCAGGACGGGACCGCCGGGCCCCAGGACGCCGTACACCGTGAGGGGACGTCGGACCCGCGCACGGCCGACCGGCCCGGCAAGCTCTCGGTCAGCGTGGCGGCGACCTCCGCGCCGGGGGCCGGCGGACAGGGCCGCAGGATGAGCTGCACGGTCGCACTCGCCGTCGCGGGAGCGCTGGCGGCGGTGACCGTGGGGTCCGCGTTCCTCTTCGACCTGCTGCCGGGCGGCGGCGCCGACGACAACGGGAGCGTCGCGGGCGGACGCCCGTCGGCGAGCCGGAGCGCCACCGGCTCCGATCCCTCGGCCAGCGCCACACGGCCGGGCTCCACGGCGAGCGCCCCGGAACCGGCCCCGACGAAGAGCGCCTCCGATCCGGGCGGCGAGCAGTCCACGATCCCTGCCTCCTACGTCGGCACCTGGGAGGGCGATGGCCTCGGCCTCAGCGGCACCCTGCCCATGGGGACCTTCCGTGTCACCGTCCACCAGGCGGCCGTGGGAGAGGAGTTGGGCACGTTCCGGCAGACCGACCAGATCGGCGGCATCTGCGACGACGTCCTCGTCCTCAAGAAGGTCACGAAGAAGCAGCTCGTCGCGACGAGCGTGGCCTCGGAGTCCAACCGGGACGTCTGCACGACGGGACGGCACGAGGTCCGGCTGACGCCCGTCGGCAGCGACCTCACGTACGAGACGGACAACCCGGAGGCGGGGGACCCGGTGGCCAGGATGACCAAGGTGGGCTGACCACGGCGCCGGCCGGACCCCGGTTCAGCCGGCCGCCGTGCTCCGGCGGGCCTTGTCGATCCTGAAGAGCACGGTGAACAGCACGGCGGTGGCGAGCACCGTCGAGAGCAGGCCGACGGCCCACACCCAGGGGTACTCGACGTGCACCCAGCAGGGCTTGCCCCGGCTGTAGCACCCGGAGTTCCAGTCGCGCCGGTGCTTGGGGCGGAAGCCCGCGAAGGCGACCACCACCCACACGAAGGAGGCGGCGACTCCGGGCAGCGAGGCGAGCACCCAGCCGAGCGAGCGCAGCGGGTTCGTCTTCCACCGCGTCCGGCCGAGGGTCGCGATCACGGCGGCCAGGCCGAGGGGTCCGGCGGCCCCGACGACGGCCGCGAAGCCGTAGCCCCCGCCCGGCCAGGCGGGGGCCGCGGAGCCCCAGAGCTCGGTCCCCAAGGTCATGATCGTGAGCGCGAACCCGATGATCGCGGCCGCCACGGTCAGAAGGGCCAGACAGCCGCCCCACGACTCCCTTCGGGACGCCTTCTCCCGCGCCTGCGCCCACGCGGACGGCCGCTGCCGCACGTGCTCGTAGCGCAGGGCCGCCCCGGCGGCCTTCCGCCGTCCGGGCTTCGCCGATCCGCTCACCCGCCCGTTCCCTCCTTCTCTCGCGCTTCTTCCGGTGGGTTGTTCCGGCGGCCTACATCGGTGTCGTCACCGTCAGCGGCTCCCCGTCGCCCAGGTGCAGCAGGCCCTTGCCGGGGGCGACGGGGCCGCCGACCATGCTGCGGTTCGTACGGATGCCGATCAGCTCACCCGCGGAGGAGTCCTGCGGGGACAGCAGGATGCCGCGGCGGCCCTTCTTCATCTCGACCTGCCAGCCGGAGAAACCGCTGCACACGTCCTCCTCGTCACCGGCGATGACCAGGCCGAGACCGCGTTCGCCGCCGCGCTGCACGATCCGCTTGAAGACCGTCTCGGCGTCGCAGTCCTCCAGGACCTCGCCGTCGTCGACCAGCACCACGATCGGCTCCTCCGGCGTCGCCGAGTCGATGGCCTCGCGCAGGTCGTCGCCCTCGATGTCGTCCTCGTCGAAGACCTTCAACACGCCCTCCTGGCCGTCCAGTTCGCGCAACGGTGACGGGCGGGGCGCCGCGACGACCAGTCGTACGCCCTGGGCCAGATACGACCGGGCCATGTTCATCAGCGTCGTGCTGCGGCCGGACTTGGCGGGGCCCGCGACGACGAACGTCGGCACGCCCTGGGAGAGGTCCGGGCCGAAGCCCCTGACGTCGTCGCCGCCGATGCCCACCAGGCTCCACAGCCGGGAGCGGGAGGCCTCCGGGTCGCGCATCTCCCAGGCGTCGGCGAAGCCGATCCGGGTGGGCAGCACGTCGACCCGGAACGGGCGCCGGGCGCGCGGCAGTTCGGCGTCCCGTGCAGCGGCGGCCTCGCCGATCGCGGTGAGTGCCGCGGCCTGGCCCTGACCGGTCGAGTCCTCCGTGAGCAGGGCGAACTGGGTCTCGGTGCCGTGCTCGTTGCGGTAACCGCGGCCGGGCGGGATCTCCTCGGGGATCTTGCGCGCGTTGACGCCGATCAGCGAGAAGTCGGAGCGGTCGGCGAGCCGCAGGGCGTACTTGTCCTCGGTGAGCGAGCCGATCCGGGCGGAGAGGATCTGCCGGTCGCCCGTCATCACCAGGTGCAGTCCGACGCTCGCGCCCTCGCGCATCATCGCGGTGAGCTGGTCGGTCAGATCGCCGTGGTCGTACTCGCCGAGCGTCGGCAGCCAGCCCTCCCACCGGTCGAGCAGCACCACGATGTGCGGGAGCCGTTCATCCGCTCCCGACGCGGCCCGCTGCTCGCCGATGTCCGCGAAGCCCTTGTCCGCCAACAGGTCCTGCCTGCGGGTCAGTTCACCCTTGAGGCGGGCGATGAGGCGGACCACGCGCTCGGTCTGGTTGCGGCCGACGACGGCGCCGCAGTGCGGCAGCCGGGCCAGCGCGTTGAGCGCGCCGTTGCCGCAGTCGATGCCGTACAGATGGACGTCGGCCACCGAGTGGGTGCGGGCCAGCGAACCCGCGATCGTCCGCAGGATCTGCGATCGTCCGCTGCGGGGTGCGCCGCCGATGAGCAGATGCCCGAAGGAGGCGAAGTCGACCACGACGGGCCGGCGGGCCTGGTCGGCGGGCAGGTCCTCGACGCCGTACGGGGCGGGCGGCAGCTTGCCCGGACCGCCGGAGAACGCGGGCGGGGTGATCTCGTCGAGCAGCAGTGTCTCGGCGAGGGCGGGCAGCCAGGGGCTGTGCTGGGGCGGGATGCCGAGGGCCCGGTTGGCCTCGCGCACGGCGTCGACCAGCACCTTGAGGTCGGTGATCTCCTCCTCCTCGCGCTGCTCGGCCTTCGGCTTGACCAGCGTGGCCCGCCCGAGGTCCGACCAGCCGAGGGGGCCCGCCCAGGGCGCGAGCGCAGCCGGATCGGCGGCACCGGGCCGGCGGCCACCGACGCGCCCCGACTGGAACGGTACGAGCGAGGCGTGCCCGAGACGGACGTACGCGCGGCCCGGTGTGTTCTTGGAGATGTGCCCGGCCTCGGGGGAGTCGATGACGTCGCTCGACTCGCCGCCGTCGGTGACGCGCAGCGCTATCCGGAGGTTGGTGTTGGCCCGGATCTCCGGCGATACGACACCGCTCGGCCGCTGGGTGGCCAGCAGCAGGTGGATACCGAGCGAACGGCCTCGCTGGGCGATGTTGACCAGACCCGCTACGAAGTCGGGCAGGTCGCGCACCATGGAGGCGAACTCGTCGATGACGATGAGGAGTCGGGGCACGGGAGCGTACGAGGGATCACGGCGTACGAGATCCTGGTAGTCCTCGATGTCCTTGGCGTCGGCGTCGGCCAGGATGTGCTCGCGCCGCTTGAGCTCCGCGCCGAGCGATTCCAGCGCACGCTCGACGAGATGGGCGTCGAGGTCGGTCACCATGCCGACGGTGTGCGGGAGTTGGACGCAGTCCTTGAACGCCGAGCCGCCCTTGTAGTCGACGAGGACGAACGTCATGTTCTCGGGGGTGTTGGCCACGGCCAGCGATGCCACGATCGTCTGGAGCAGCTCCGACTTTCCGGAGCCCGTCGTACCGGCGATGAGACCGTGCGGGCCGTCGCGCCGCATGTCGATGCCGAACGGGCCGTCGTACGACTCACCGATGACCGCCGTCGTCGACTGCCCGCCCATCCGCCAGCGCGCGCTGATCGCGTCCCCGGTCGGCGGCTCCAGTTGCAGTACGTCGAGCAGCCGGCTGGCGCCGGGCAGGGCGGAGTCCTCGGTCTCGCCGCTGATGTCGCGCAGCGCGGACAGGGCGCGCGCGAGCCGGGAGCTCCAGGCGGCCGACACGAAGTCGGGCCGTACGTCCCGTACGCGGGCGACGCCCGTCTGCTGCACCCGCAGCCGCAGTTCGAGTGCCTTGGACGTTCCGGTGGCGGAGTCGTCGGCCTCGGTGGCGTGCCAGGCGTGGAAGGAGGGGAAGCCGCCGGGGGCGGCCGGCGCGGTCCTGGCGGGCGCCTGCGCGTCCGGGTGTTCCTCGGGCTTCGGCTCCGCGATGACGATGGCCTGGCACTCGCCGGGCAGGAACCGCTCCTCGGCGTCCAGACAGATCGCGTACATGGACATGGCGGGGCCCTCGCGCAGCAGCCGCACCACACCCGGCATGGACCGCAGCCGCCGGGAGCCGTCCCAGACGACGACGATGTCCGGATCGCTGAACGAGGCCTTGTTGCCGTTCTGCTTGGCGGCCTTCTGGCGGGCGTCGAGGAGCTGGGTCAGCTCGCCGATGCGGGCGCCGACCGTCTCGGCGTCCGTGCCGATGAGAACGTTGGCGTCCTGGGCGCCGGCGGGCCTGCTGTGCGGGAGCCAGCGCACCCAGTCCCAGCTCTCCTGGCCGCTGCTCTCCGTCAGGACGTAGAACTGGACGTCCAGCGGGCTGTGCAGCACCGCGGTCTGCGCGACGGCCCAACGGCCCAGCGCCTGGGCCGAGTCACCGGGCCCGGCGATGCCGACGACACCGCGCTCCGCGAGCGGGAGGGAGACCGGTGCGTCCTCGATGGTCCAGGTGACCTGGCGCTTGTGGTCGTCCTGCTCGGGGTCGTCGAGCAGGACCTCGGACGGCAGCCGTCCGGTGCCGACGCGCAGCAGCAGATGGTCGGCGTCGGTGCGGCGCCGCTCCCACAGCCGGGTGCGCGGCCCGGTGCCCAGCGACAGCACGGTCGCCGGATCGGGGATCGCCCGGCGCCGGTCGAGGCGTTCGGCGAGCAGTGCCTCCTGGGCGTCCTTCTCGATCCGCGCCTTGTGCTCGTTGTACTCCTTGACCTGCTTGGCGTGGGACTTGCGGCCCTGCTTCTTGTCCATGAAGTAGTTGCCGAGCATGATGAGCGGGCTCAGCAGAGCCATGATCATGTAGTACCAGCGCCCGAAGACCAGCACCATGACGATGGCACTGACCAGCGGCGTCAGCGCCATCAGCCAGGGCAGCGGCCGGGCCTCGTAGTCCCGTACGGGGCTCGGCAGCCGGAACTTCGTCTCGCGCTCCGGCGGACGCAGACGCGGGGGCCGGTTGTAGTCGAGACCGGCGCCGTCCTCCGACCACTTCAGCGCGGCGTCGGGCTGGGTGTAACGGTCGAGCTGCAGAAGGGTGTTGCCGACCGCGACCTGGCCGCCGAGGGGCCAGCTCTCGTCCTCGCGCTCCTCGAAGGGTTCGCCGTCGAGGGTGACGCCCTTCTTCTCCCCGTGCACGGTGACGCCGCACGTTCCGTCCGTTGCAACTGACAACGTCAGCGCCCTTTGCGGAAGTTCGGGATCGTCGATCCGGACGTACGAGGCCGCCCCGGCGCCGATGTCGTACCGGCCGATCCCGAGCCGGTGCACGGCACCCGCCGACGGACCGCCCGCCACCCGCAGTTCGACCAGTCCGGTCGGCTCGCCGGGCAGACAGCCGGCCGGGTCGTGCAGACTCACGACGGCGCCCTCGCGCAGCGGCGAGGTGGCGATGGTCGCGGCGGGATCGACGGGATAGCCGTCCACGTACGCGACCGGCGCACCGCCGCCCGCGGCCCCCTGGTGATGGCCGATGGGGATGATCTGCGCACCGCCGCCGTAACCGACGTGCTCCGCGAGCTCTTTGGCGATGTCCCCCACCGAGGACTCGGGATCCGCGTCGAGAACCACATCGGCGGTGGCGCCGCCGAGCGGGTCGACGACGGTCAGAGTCAGCCGCACGCTCGTCCTCCCCCAGACACCGAGGGCCGCTTCCGGAACGCGGGCCACAGTGCTTCCGACCATATCCGCTCACCGCTTCCCGCAGGCAACGGCCCGTGTGAGGGAACAACGAAGGCCCCTTCCGGGAAAGGCCCTTGGTGCGCGCTCGTGACACAACCGGGGTGTGCGCCTGCAAGCGCCGTAAGTAAGCTGCTTGCTCGATGCGGACGATCGCACCATCCGCATCAGGAGCCACGGGGGTTGGCCCTGCGGCGAGTTGAAGCATGGAGGACGCCACATGGCCGGCGGCAAAGACGCGGACATCACTTACGAGAAGATGCGGCACGCTGCGAAGCGACTCGGCCACGAGAAGGAGAAGATGGAGGACAAGCTCCACGGCCTCGACAGCTACATCGACGGCCTCGTCGCCGACGGCTACACGACGTCCAAGGGCTCCCAGGCCTTCGACGACTCCTTCAAGGAGTTCACCAAGGGCATGAAGGACACCCTCGAGGGCCTCAAGGGAATGGCCAAGTTCCTGGAGGACGCGGCGAAGGCCTATGAGGATCTGGATGATCAGCTGGCTAAGGGTGTCAAGGGCTAGTACCTGCGGCGCCGACAGGTTGTGCCAGGCGGGGGGGGGCCGGGGGGCGGGGCACCACCCACCCCACAAGGGGGGGAGAGAAACGCGGGTGAGAGCGAGAAAGCGAACAACCCCCACCACACACACCACAAAACAAACGCGCAA
>NZ_JBHYXD010000019.1:54186-116892 GCF_042751995.1 Streptomyces sp. NPDC059371
CTCTCTGACCTTCTGACTTCTTGTGTAACCCGCTCTCCGGTGCCACCTCGCCCCCCCGCGCCGCGGCCCCCCCCCCGCGCGCGCGCGCCCCCCCCCCCCCCCCCCCCCCCCCCGTCTCGCTTCCGTGGAAAAGCATCCGGAGGGATCAATGTCGGACCAGACCGCCGACATCACCCGAATCAAGGAGAGCGCGCGTTCACTCTCCAAGATTCACCGTGAGTTCAGCCAGAACGCGAACCCCGCCGATGGGCTCGGGGTCGGCACGCTGGGCGAACAGAGCCTCGTTGACGTGTTCGACGATTTCGGTGACAACTGGAAGATCCATCGTGAGCGCTTGACGGACGAGCTGAAGAAACTTTCCGAGATTCTGTCCACGGCGGCCAAGGCTTACGAGGACATCGATCACCAGCTCGCCGAAGCGCTTCGTTCCACCGACGCGAAGGACGCGGGCGGCAAGGGAGCCAAGAAGTGACGCGTCCCCGGGCCGACGAATGGCAAGTGATCGGAGAGGCGTCGGACCCGATCCCCGGGGATCCGGATGAGATCGCCGGACTCGGCCGTGACCTTCGCCGGACTGCGGAAGCCATCCAGAAGCAGGCGAAGGAGATCACAGCGCTCTCCTCCGTCGAATCCTGGAAGAGCAAGGCCGCTGAGGAGTTCCGCAAAGAGGCCGAGGAAGCCGAGGGAAAGCTCCGAAAGGCCTTCAAGCGCTATGACGCGGCCGCCGACGCTTTGGGCGAGAAGGTCGTCGAGGGCGGCCCCTCCAAGGAGTACGCCTCTGAGCTGCATCGTGCGCAGAGCATGGCCGACAAGGCACTTCGTGACGCTCGTGACGCGCATGACGAGCACGAGTCGAGCAGCGGCGCGATCGGCAAGCTGCCCAAGGACACGGCGGACGACGACCCCGACCGGAAGAAGCTGGAGAAGCGCCAAGAGGCTGCGACTTCGGCAATGGAGCGAGCGAAGAAGGACCTCGACGCGGCCAAGGACATCCGCGATGCGGCGGCCAAGCGTGCGAGGGATGCCATTCGCAGCGCCATCGACCACGATGGCCTGAAGGACGGCACCTGGGACAAGTTCAAGGACTGGGTGCACGACAACGCCGGGTGGATCACAGAGTTCCTTAATTGGGCCGGCTGGGTCGCGACGATCTGCGGAACGCTCTCTTTGATGGTGGGATGGATCCCCGTCATCGGGCAGGCGCTGGCCGGAATCCTGGGGTCCATCGCCCTGTTTGCCACGATCGTCTCCCTGCTCGGGCATGTCCTGCTGGCGCTTGCCGGCGAGGGCAGTTGGTTCGATGTCGCACTGGACGTCGTGGGAATCGCCACGCTGGGTATCGGCCGCGGTGCCATGGCAGGCGCCAAGGGTGCGATGCAGGGAGCCAAGGGAATGGCTCGCTCGGCCGCCTTCCGGCGCGCCATGGAGAACGTCGTGGCCAAGCGGGGAAGTGCTGCCTTCCAACGGGCAGAGCAGGCGGCGTGGAAGCAGGCCAACCGTTTGAGCGGCGGCGCTCTGCGCGGGAAGAAGGGCGCTGAAGCGGTGGCCGGTGCCCCCAAGGGCTGGTTTCCCGGTGCGGGCCGCGTGGGTGAAGCATTCAACCCCCGCGCCATCGGCAGGGAGATGTGGGAGGGCTTCAAGGGCGTCAAGGACCTTCGCCCTCGTAACCTGAGCTCGCTGGGCCGGGGGAGCACCTGGGAAGGTGCCGCCTTCAAAGTCGGTGACAGCGGCCTCGGGGACCTGGCCCGGGAGCTCGACAACATCGCTCCGGAGATCCGCAATGTGAGCGAGGTCAAGGCGGCGATGGACGTGTTCAAGACCCAGACGCACATCTGGCAGGGTACGACTGCTGTGGCGACGTTCATCGACGCCGCTGACAAGGGAAAGCTGACCGCCCCGATCGGACACGCCCTCGGCACCGACGCGCTGGACGACGGGCTGTGGTCGGCCACGGGAATCAAGGACGCTTGGACGACGAGCAATGGCTGATCGACCGGATTCGGGAACGGTTCTTCCGGACACTCATGTGCGACCCCGGGGGGCGAACCCGTATGCCCTTGACGTGGTACGCCACGCGCGTCTCTACCGGCGCGGAGACGAGCTGATCCTCCGTGATCGCCGACTACGCGAGCGCCGGTACGCCATCGGCGCGGGCGGAATCAGCCGTGCTGTCTTCCTTTCGCCGCCCGACTCCGAAACGGTGGTGAGGACCCCCTCGGCCGACCGATGGGGTGTGGTCGACTTCCGAGGCGCCGACGAGAGGACGATCCTCCGGATTCCTCTCGCGGAGTGGCTTCCGGAAGCGGGCCTGGTCGGAGTGCTCGACATAGGGCCGTCACAATGCCTCGACCGGTCCGGATTGCGTCGGCTCGTGGGTGATCTGGGCATTTCCTTGGAAGAGAGCCCGAAGACGGGTGCGCACCGGGACGACCAGACGTCCGGCGTGCGACCCGACCGCGCCATTCATCACGAGCTTCCCGCCTGGCACAACTGGGCGAGGGGAATCGGCATGCTCGTCTGGTTCGTCTTCTTCCTGGTCTTTGCCATGACGGGCAACGCGAGCCCGTGGACGTTCGCTGTCGCAGCGGGCGGATTGTTCGTCGTGCCGGGCTCCGACATGGTCGTACGCCTTCTGCAGCGAACACGTGACCGTCAGGACTCATCGCTCACCGGCGCGACCGTCGTGACGCCATCACCGATGGAGGGCTCAGGAGCCACTCGCCGCTTCCATGACACGGCCGCCGTGCGGATCCTGCCGAAGGACATCGTCCTGACCGACACGCTGGGAGGGGAGCGGTGGATCGCTAGGGGAGGAGCGTCGGGAGTGACCAGCCTTGTGCGCCTGACGGATCCGAAGTCCGGTGCTGTCCTCGGTGTCGAGTTCAGGGACGGGACGGACGCGGTGCGGGTGCTCCTTGTCTGGCGCTGGTGGTTCGCCGGTCCGCGGGGGCGGGAGACCTGGGCGGAACTCGTCAGCACGCTCGGAGTGCCGGTCTCCGACGAGAACGTCCGGACCGTCAAGGACCCCGATTCATGGTGGCAGAACCATGAGCTGGCCGCTGACGCACGAATGATGTCGCCGATCGACGCGAAGGAAGCCCGCTCGCGGACTAGGTGGAACGCCGCGTCCGGTCGAGGCGCCGAGCCGTTCATCGTCTCTCTCTTCGCTCTGCTGTTGTTGCCTCAACTCGTTTCGGATCAGTGGCCCGCACGGGTGGCCGGGGCCCTGGCGATACTGACCATCGTGATCGAACTCTCGCAGGTGGTCGCCCATCAGCTGACCAGCCGGCTTCAGTTCGATCGCCCTGTGACTCCGGAGTCGCCGTGACCGCCCCCGCCGGAACGGACCGAACGCAACCGCCGCCGTCCGACTATCAGCTGTTGCTGCCCGACGGGTGGTTCCGGATCGATCTCGAACCTGAGAGACGACGACAGTCAGTCGACGCTCTGGTGAACCGACAGTTCAACGGCGTCGACAACGAACCACGCCTGCGTCGTCTTTTGCTACAGGAGTTGATTGAGCGTGCCACCAACGCGTTCGATCAAGGAGGCCTCGAGCTCTACATCAGTCTCCAGCGGGCGGGCGCCCTGACCATTCCCGCCTCTTTGCTGGTCACCCTGATCCCTCCTATGAGGCCGGGAGGACAGTCGCCGTCACTGCAGGAGCTGGCCGACGACCTCGGGGCCGAGGGAGGCAGAGGACGCACAGTCTCGATGGTCGAACTTGCCGCGGGCACGGCGATGAAGGTCCGGGTCGATCCAGATGCCACAGACTTGAAGGAACCGGTCCTCACCACATCGGGTGAGAAGGAGATCGACGCCCTTCCCTCCGTGACAGTGGACTATCAACTGGGCGTACCGCGCAGTGACATGAATCTGCTGCTGACGTTCTCCACGCCCCTGGTTCAGATCGCCGACGCGATGGTGGAGCTCTTTGATGCGGTCGCCGGATCACTCAGGTGGAAGGACGAGTGAGGTGACCTCCATTCCGACGCTCACCTACGGAATCACCTGCCCTCGGGACTGGATTCCCCTCCCCGTCATGCCGGGGGAGGAACTCAAGCGCGACTGGGCAGAGCTGGCAGCCAAGGACATTGTCGAGCGAAGTGAGGCGGCGGGATACGACATCGACCCGGAGGCTGTGCAGGCCGACCTGCGCGCCCGAGCCGAGGACAGCCGCAGCCGCGCCCCGTTCTACGCGTTCGCTTTCTATCCCGATGGTTTCGACGCGGCGCTGGGGATCTTGGAAGTCGATCTCATTCACCCCGACGATTCCGTACCCCTCATAACCTTGGACTGGCTGACCGATACCTTCAGTACCGACGACTTCGGGCCGCCCCAGGTCACGCGAACCGATGTCCCCGCAGGACCAGCCGTACGGATCCGACAAGACTTCGCCGCTGGCGGAGCTCCGTCAGATGGACCGGGACTCCTGTTGGAGACCCTCACGTATGGAATTGTGCCGACCGGTACCGAGAGCGCGGTGGTCCTTCTTATGTCCTGGACCATGCCAGGTATCGCTGACGCGATGGAGGAGGCGGCGGGCAGCATCGTGCAGACGCTGACTGTGGAACGCTGAGCCAGGACTGGCGCCCGGTGACGTCCCCGATCGAGTTGGTCCACCAGACCAACTCGAGTCGTCCGGAGACCCCTGGGGACGTCAGCGTGGGTGTGCCGATGACGACAGTGGAGAGCGTTTCCTCGGCCCGCCCATCGGCTTCGGGTGCGTCCGCATCAAACGACCGTGACGGCTGTGCGGAGCCTTGTCACCGTACGCAGGTCTTGCTCCCCCGTACGGACGTGCCGTCGGAGGTCTGCCACACGCCTGGAGCAGTCTTCTCCAGGCGCGTGTTGTACAGAACGTAGGCGTCGTTTCCAGCGGGGGTCCTGTCGACCTTCTCGGACCTCCGGTCCTTGTTGTACGCCTTGGTCTCATCGGCGCAGTACGAGACACCGGCGGACTTGCTGTCGAAGATCTCGACCCTGGGGCTGTAGTAGCGGGTGGTTCCCGTGTACGTGATTCCGGCGTCCAGCCACTTCTGAACCCACTTGACGGAGGACGTCAGAGCCTTGCCCTTGTAGTAGAAGGCCAAGCCAGGGGTGTCCGAGGTGCCCTTGATGATGGCGTCGTTCATCGCCGTCTGCGCGCGACCCGCGTCCGCCAGGATCGCGTCCTTCGTCGCGTCCCCCGTCTTCCATCCCTCGAATTCGTCCTTCACGTTGCCCGGAAGGGTGATGTCGGGCCGGTCGGCGTCGGCCGATGTGCTCGCGCTGGGGGAGGCCGAAGCCGTGCTGCCGCGGTCCGCTCCCGCGATCTTGTCGTTCGCCTTCGGGGTGTCGTCCCCGCCGCCACAGGCCGTCAGCAGCAAGGCTGTTGTCGCGGCGAATGCGGTAGCAACGGGCAAAGAGCGGCGCTTCACAGTGAACTCCCCGTGGGACATCGGTTGAGCGAACTCGATCAAGGGCAATGTCGACATCGTGTGGTGCATGTTGAGAGTGCGTCCGAGGCGGTCGACAAGGCGTTCAGCCGGCGCGGCGCGCTTTCGCGAGCTACGTCGCAAGGGTGGTTCCGGCGGGCCACCGCTTGACGGACTGGATCTCTTGGACGGTGATGTCCTGGATGGTTCCACCACTTCCACGGGCGCTGCCGGAGTAGGTGATCCGCGACTCCAGCGTGTGGCCGGAGCGCTTTGCGGACGTGTCGACGCTGGTGTCGGAACTGCCGGTGCCGCGATCGGCGAAAGCAGGGCCGGGCGACAGCACACAGGTCGTCGCAAGGGCGCCGACGGCGAGTGCCCGGCCCTTGGACCTCAGCGCGTGCACTTGCCGCTGCCCCTTTCGGAGACGAGCTGCGTCGTCTGCCAGACGTCGTTGCCGGCCTTCTTCAGGTGAGTGTTGTAGTAGACGTACGACTTCTTGGTCACCGGGGTTCGGTCGACCTTCTTCGTCATCACGTCCTTGTTGAACGCCTTGCTCTCGTCCGTGCAGAACGTGACCCCCGCGGATGTCGTTCCGTAGAGCGTCACACTGGGGCGGAAGTACCGAACGGTGCCGGTGTACGTGATTCCGGCGTCCACGAAGGACTTGACCCACTGAGCGCCGCCGACGAGGGCGTCGCCCTGCCGGTAGAAGGCGAGGGCCGGTTCGTCGGGGTTCCCCTTGACGATCGCGTAGTTGGTGGCCGTCTGCGCGCGACCCGCGTCCGCCAGGACGGCGTCCTTCGTCGCGTCCCCCGTCTTCCATCCCTCGAACTCGTCCTTCACGTCGCCCGGAAGGGTGATGTCCGGCCGGTCGGCGTTGTCCGAAGCGCTCGCGCTGGAGGAGGCCGAAGCCGTGCTGCCGCGTTCCGCTCCCGCGATCTTGTCGTTCGCCTTCGGAGTGTCGTCCCCGCCGCCACAGGCCGTCAGCAGCAAGGCTGTTGTCGCGGCGAACGCGGTAGCAACGGGCAAAGTGCGGCGCTTCACAAGGGACTCCCCGTGGGACATCGGTTGAGCGAAGTCGGTCAAGGGCCATGACGGTATCCATGGGGCTGCTGGTTTCGCCAGGCGGAAACCCCACGCCGGACGTGGGCATACGAGGGTGTTCCGGGGTGAATTGGCGTTCCATGGTGGCCTGATGGTGTTCCGGGACACATCGGTCCCTGCGGAGACGGGGCCCGCTTCCCCATCTCGCCCAGGGTTTGCGTTCGACACCTTCACGTGAGGCGCCGCGCAGGCGGAACCCTTCGTCTCCGGGGTGTTGTCCCCGCGTCCGTTCCACCTCGTACGCTGACCCGAGCCGAACAAGTCGAACACACGCGGCGAGTTCGTACGCGAAGGCAGAGGATGAACGACGCACCCGGGGGCACCATGGACCGCTACATCGAAACGCTCACCGTCGAGCGCGGCGGATTCCGGATCAAGGTGCCCGAATCGTGGTGGGAGTTCGACGTGCGGCCGGAGTCGCGGGACGACTCGATCCGGCGGATGGTGAGCGAACGGATCGACGGGCATCCGGAGTTGGCACGGCATCGCGACACCTACACCGGCTTCCTGCGCAAAGCCGCCGCCGACGCCTGGAAGTCCGGTGCCCTGTACTGCGGCTGCATGGCGGAGTCGTTCGGCGGGGACACCCCGATCACCGGCTCGGTCACCGTCTCGATCGTCGGCGGCCGCGCGCGGAACGGTGAGCCCCTTCCCACGGACCCTCAGGCCATCGCGGCACAACTCGCCGTGCGGGAAGCGAAGAAGGAGGGCGACGCCTGGCGGAAGGTGACCACCGTCGAGATACCCGGCGTCGGCCCCGCCGCGAGGACGTACGGCATCGAGGACATCGTCGTCCCTGACGACAGTCTCCAGCGCACGATCCGGGCTGTGCTCATGCAGACGTTCATCCCGGTGCCCGGCCAGGAGGGCAGGGTCGCGCTGGTCGCCGGCAGCAGCCAGGTCCTCGACCTCGCCGACTCCTTCTTCGACATCTTCGACGCCGTCACCTCGACGTTCCGTTTCGCGGGCCGGTAGGCCCGTGCCCCTCGGCGCCGCGGGCCCCCTGGCCGTGTACCGGCTCATGCCGAGCGCCCGGAATCTGCGCACCCTGCGTCTGGACGACTCGCTCGTCGATCTCAAGCGCTGGCAGTTCCAGGGCGACGACCGGGCGCCGCGGCCCACCGTGTTCGCGGCGGAGTGGACGGGTGATCCGAAGGCCCGGGAGGCCGAGTTCGTGTCCGACTGTCCCGGCGCTCCGATCCTCGGCGGCCGGCTCGCGGACCGGCTGCGGGAGGATCTGGAGAAGTCGGGCAGGCTTCTTCCGGTCCGCGTCGAAGGGTCGCCCGCGGCCGCCTACCTGCTCCACCTCGTGGACCAGGTCGTCGACTGTGTGGACACCCGCGCCTCGTCGCAGCCGAAGAAGGCGACCGGCGAGATGCAGAGGACCGTCTTCCGCCCGGACGCCCTCCCGCTGGCCCTGCCCTCCTTCCGCGTGCCGCAGTTCCCCGTCGGCGTGCAGTGGAACGCCTGGGCCGTCGACCGTCTGACCGGGCTCCTCGGGGACGACCTGGAGGCCCGCCCGGTCTGGTCGGAGGACCCGGCCGTCAAGCCGCATCCCAAACCGTGGGGGTTCTGAGTCCGGTTCTCCACCCGCCCCGTCCGTGAGCACCTCGTGCAGGCCTCGTGCACGGCCCGTGACGGCTGTTCCGGCCGGCGGTGGTGATTCGCTGGCGCACAGGTGACGGACAGGCCGTGCCGCCGGGCTCAACACGGAACCGAACGGCTGTCGTTGCGCGTCGATAACGTCGAGTCGGGTGCGCTTCAGGGGTCTTGACGCGCCTTGAGGGGCTTAGGGGCTGCTGATACGGTGCCATGGCTTGACACTCGCCCCGGCGCCGGAGTTCGACCAGGTCGCACGGTCCGTCCCGTAAAGGGGATCGGGGGTGAAGTGTCCTACTTGGCTCGTGAATTGACAGACATTTTCTTGGGTGTACGGGGAGCGGTCGCGTGAGGATCCAAGAGCGTACGGGGGCGGGCAACAACCGTGCCGCCACGTCGGCCCAGCCGGCGATGGGCGAGCGGCTTCCCACCCCGCCTCGCGAGCGCAAACCCGCGCTGGCCGCGCTCGCGGTGCTCCTGATCCTCGTCGGCGCGCTCGGCGCCACCATGCTGGTGCTGCGCGCCGGTGACCGTGTCGAGGTCGTGAAGGTGACGAGCGACATCCAGGCGGGTGAGTCCGTGGGCGATCACACGATCTCCGTCCTGGTCGCGGACGACACCTCCATCAACTACGTCAAGTGGAGCCAGCTCACCGCGCTCAAGAAGCTCAAGGCCAAGTCCACGATCTACAAGGGGACCGTGGTCATCGGCGACATGTTCGCCTCGGGTGCCGAACTTCCCGCCGGCAAGGCCTCCGTGGGTGTCTCCCTCAAGGAGGGCCAGTACCCCTCGGGCATCAAGTCCGGTGACACGGTGGCCGTCTACCGCGTCGGCGACACCGGAACGAGCGGCAGCCGCTCGTCGGGTTCGTCCAACTCCGCCGGTTCCGGCTCTTCGAGCGCGGACGCCGCTCCCATCGTCGAGCAGGCGAAGGTCATTTCGGTCGAGAACGACACGGACAGCACGATCAGCAGCACCAACCTGCCCGTCACCCTGATGGTGGACAGCGGCCAGGCGGCCTCCGTCACCACCGCGGCTTCGGCGGGCCAGGTCGCCCTCGTCATCGTCCCCGGCAACTAGAGGCGAGTGAGTAGACAGACATGGCGCTCATCGCCCTCGCCGCAGACAAGGGTTCTCCGGGAGTCACCACCGCAGCGGTGGCGCTCGCGGCGGTCTGGCCCCGCAGGGTCCTGCTCGCCGAGACCGACCCGGCCGGCGGCGACCTCGTGTACCGGAGCGCGGCGGCCCACGGCGGCCCGCTGAACCCGAACACCGGCATGCTCTCGATCGCGGCGACCGCCCGGCGCGGTCTCGTCCCCGACCAGCTCTGGGACCACGTACAGCCGCTGAGCGGCGGACTCGACGTCCTCGTCGGACTCGGGATCGCCGAGCAGGCCGCCGGTCTCGCCGGACTCTGGCCCACCCTGGGCCGGGCGTTCGCGCAGCTCGCCGACTCCCCGAACGCGCCGGCCGACGTCATCGCCGACTGCGGCCGGATCAGCGGGGACACCCCGGCGGCGGAACTGTTCCCGCACGCCGCCCTGGTGCTCCTGCTCTCCCGCACCGAGCCCGAGGCCATCGCCCGCGTCCGCGACCGGGCCGCCGCCCTCTCCGCCAAGCTGCACGGCGGACCGCGCGGCGCCGGCGGACTCGCCACCCCGTTCATCGGCGTCGTCCTCGTCGCCGACCCGGGCGACTCCGCCAAGCTCGTCCACCAGGTCAACGACATGCTCGTGGCGGCCCAGACCGGAGCCCGCGTCGTGGGCACCATCGCCGACGACCCCGCGGGCGCCGCCCAGTTGGCCGGACGCCGGCGCGGGCGCCTCGACAAGTCCCTGCTCATCCGCTCGGCCCGCAAGGTGACCGCGGATCTGTATCAGCAGTACGGCGCCGCCTGGTCCGTACCCGCCGACGGACCGAACGCCGGGCACGGACAGCCCGCCGCCGGAGCCGGCCGATGACCGCCGTCGACCACCAGCTCGTCAAGCGGTTCCGGCAGGACGCCGGCGACCGCATCTCCGAACAGCGCCGCGAGGACCAGGTCCGCGGCGTCACCCCGATGTCCAGCGAGGACGAACGGCACTACGCCCGCGCCGTCATCGCCCAGATTCTCGAGGACCACGCCCGTACCGAGATCAACCTCGGCCGGACCCCGCCCGACGCGGAGACCGAGGAGCAGTACGCGGCAGCCGTCCACGCCGCGCTCTTCGGAGTGGGCCGACTCCAGCCACTCCTCGACGACCCGGAAGTCGAGAACATCGACATCAACGGGTACGACGAGGTCTTCATCGGCTACGCCGACGGCCGGGAGGCCAAGGGGGACCCCGTCGCCGAGACCGACGAGGAACTCGTCGAGCTGATCCAGATCCTCGGCGCGTACTCGGGTCTGTCGTCCCGTCCCTTCGACTCCGCGAACCCGCAGCTCGACCTGCGGCTGCCGGACGGTTCCCGGCTCTCCGCCGTCATGGACGTGACCCGCAGGCCCGCTCTGTCGATCCGCCGCGCGCGCCTGGGCAAGGTCTTCATGTCCGACCTCGTGGGCAACGGCACCCTGACCCCCGAGGTCGCGCACTTCCTCGCCTGCGCCGTCCGGGCCCGCCAGAACATCATGATCGCGGGCGCCACCAACGCCGGCAAGACGACGCTGCTGCGCGCACTCGCCAACGAGATCCCGGCGCACGAGCGGCTCATCACCGTCGAGCGCGCCCTGGAGCTCGGCCTCGACACCTTCGCCGAACTGCACCCGAACGTCGTGGCGTTCGAGGAGCGGCTGCCCAACTCCGAGGGCCAGGGCGCCATCACCATGGCCGAACTCGTCCGCCGCTCGCTGCGTATGAACCCCTCGCGGGTCATCGTCGGCGAGGTCCTCGGCGACGAGATCGTGACGATGCTCAACGCGATGTCGCAGGGCAACGACGGCTCGCTCTCCACGATCCACGCGAACAGCTCCAGCGAGGTGTTCAACCGCATCTCCACGTACGCGCTCCAGGCGTCCGAGCGACTGCCCATCGAGGCCAGTCAGATGCTCATCGCGGGCGCGGTGAACTTCGTGGTCTTCATCCATCGGCGCAACGACTACGAGTCCGGCGGCCGCCTCCAGCGCAGGGTGACCTCCGTACGCGAGGTCAACGGCGTCGACGGACGGGTGCTGTCCAGCGAGGTGTTCGCCGAGGCCCCGGACGGCCGGATCGTCCCGCACGCGCCCATCGCCTGCCTCGACGAACTCGTCGCGCAGGGCTACCGGCTGCCCGGCAGCGGGAATTGGTGACGACGATGACCCAGGACATGACGACGGCCATGGCCCCGGCCGTGCCCCACCTGACCGCGGCCTTGCCGCACCTGACCGCGGCCGCGCCGCACCTCGACCCAGCTGTGCCGCACCTGACCGCGTCCGCGCCGCACCTGAGCGCGGCCGTGGCCACGGGCGCGGCGCCGGGCGGGACCTCCGGCACGACATCGCTCGCGGCCCTCGACTCGCTCGGCTCCATGGGCGGACTGTTCTCCCTGCCCGTCCTGTACGCCCTCGGGTCCGGGATCGCCGTCGGCGGCGGCCTCGCGCTGTTCGCCGTCGCCGTACGCGGACTGCCCGCCAAGCCCGAACACGAGAAGCAGAAGGCGAGCGAGCGCGCGGCCGAGCTGATCCGGTTCGCCGGACAGCGCGGTTCGATCGCCGCCATCGCCGGCCTCGTCGTCCTCCTCCTCACCCGCTGGGCCGTCGCCGGTGTCGCGGCCGGCATCCTCGTCTTCTTCTGGGACAAGCTCTTCGGCGGTGCCTCCGAGGAACGGGCCGCGATGCGCCGGGTGGAGGCGCTGGCGTCCTGGACCGAGTCGCTGCGCGACACCATCGCGGGCGCGGTCGGTCTGGAGCAGGCCATCCCGGCCTCGGCGCGCGCCTCCGCCCCCGTACTGCGG
The DNA here is from genome assembly GCF_042751995.1 of Streptomyces sp. NPDC059371. Lineage (NCBI taxonomy): Bacteria > Bacillati > Actinomycetota > Actinomycetes > Kitasatosporales > Streptomycetaceae > Streptomyces > Streptomyces sp. NPDC059371. The sequence continues at coordinate 66,222 of NZ_JBHYXD010000019.1, forward strand.
CCGCATCTCGACGCGCTGGTGGACCGGCTGCGTTCCCGGACACCGCTCCCCGACGCCCTGCAGCAACTGGCCGACGAGATCGACGACGCGTCCGCCGACATCATCGTGGCCGCGCTCATCCTCAACGCGCGGCTGCGCGGCCCCGGTCTGCGCCAAGTGCTGGGCGCGCTGGCCAAGTCGGCGCGCGAGGAGGTCGACATGCGGCAGCGCGTGATGGCCCAGCGCGCCTCGACCCGGCGCTCCGTGCAGATCGTCGTCGCGGTGTCCATCGCCTTCGTCCTCGGACTGTCGATCTTCAACCGTGAGTTCGTCGAGCCGTACGGGACCCCGGTCGGCCAGCTCGTACTCGCCTGCGTCTGCGGGCTGTTCGGCCTCGGCTTCTGGTGGCTGCGCAAGCTGTCCACGATCGAGACGCCGGAGCGGTTCCTGGTACGGGACGAGTCGTCCGTCCGGTTCGTGCGGCCCCGTACACCGGTTTCCGGGGATGAGGCGGTACGCCGATGAACCTGACCATGCCGATCCTGATCGGCGCCGTCCTGGGCCTGGGCGTCTACGTCGCCGTCCGCGCCCTCATGCCGTCGAGGCGCAGCGCGGTCGCGCAGGTCGCCCGTATCGACGCCATGCGGGCCCGCGGGGCGGCGTACGAGTCCGCGCATCACGGACAGCGGGACAGCGGACGCCTCGGCAGCCTGCGCGCCCAGGTCGGCGCGCGCGTCGCCGAGCTCTATTTCCAGCAGGGCTGGGAGCAGCGCTCGCTGCGCGCCGATCTGGCGGTGCTCGACCGGAGCTGGGAGCGGTTCCTGGCGACGAAGGTGCTGCTCGCCGCGGCCGGTGTCTTCTTCGGTCCGTTCCTCTTCGCCGTCGTCTGGACGCTCGGCGTCGGCCGCAGTCCGATCATCCCGGTCTGGCTCGCGCTGCTCTTCGCGATCGTGTTCTTCTTCCTCCCCGATCTGGAGGTGCGGCGGGACGCGGTGGACAAGCGGCGTGATCTGCGGCGCGTGATCGGCGCGTATCTGGACCTGGTGTCGATGAGCCTGGCCGGCGGGCGCGGTCTGCCCGAGGCGCTGTTGGCCGCCGCCGAGATCTCCGACGGCTGGGCCACCCAGCGCATCCGCAACGCGCTGGCCGACGCCCGGATCACGGGCATCAGCCAGTGGCAGGCGCTCGGCTCGCTGGGTGAGGAGCTCGGCGTCGAGGAGCTGAAGGATCTGTCGGCGTCCCTGGCGCTGGTCGCGGACGACGGGGCCAAGGTGCGGGAGTCGCTCGCCTCGCGTGCCGAGACGATGCGCCACCGCGAGCTTTCCGAGATCGAGGGCAGTGCGGGCGAGAAGTCGCAGTCGATGCTCGTCGCCCAACTGCTGCTGTGCGCGGGCTTCCTGGTCTTCCTGATCTTCCCGGCGGCGATGCGTGTGTTCCAGGTCTGACCGACCGCGCCGCCCGCGGGGCCACCCGTCGGCCAACACTTTCCTTCGAGAGGACAACTCACCATGAACGGACGGAACTTCAGCACCGGGATCCCGGGGGTGGACTTCCTGATCACCTTCCTCCAGGGCCGGGTGCAGCGTGCCCGCTCCGGCGAGCTCGACCGGGGCGCGTCCGCGGTCGAGTGGGTCATCATCTCGGCCGTCGTCGTCGCCATCGTCGGCGTGGTCGCGGCGATCATCAACGCGGCGCTGAGCGAGGGCGCCAACAAGGTCGGCGACTGCATCAAGGGCGCCGACGCCGGCAAGACCTGCTGAGCGGCGGGAATGCGAGTGCGCGAACACCGAGGGGTACGAAGCTGGGTGCGCCGCAGGGTGGAGGCAGCCTCCGCCCGCGGTGACTCCGGCATGACCGCGATCGAGTTCGTGCTGCTCACTCCGGTGCTGTTCTTCATGATCTTCGCGACGGTGCAGTTCGCGCTGTACTTCTTCGCGGACCACGTCGCCCAGGCGGCGGCCCAGGCGGGCGCCCGCAAGGCCCGTGCCACGGCGGACGCGCAGCCCGGCGCGTGGCGCGGCGAGGCGGGTGACGTCGTCGACAGCTACATCAGCCAGCTCGGTCCGAAGCTGGTGCTGTCCCCGGACGTGACGATGCTCCAGCCGGAGCCGGACACCGTCGGGGTCGAGATCAGGGCGAGGGTCCCCTCGGTCTTCCCGGGCCTGGACCTGACGGTGCACGCGCAGTCGTCCGGCCCGGTGGAGAGATTCGTGAAGGAGGAGGGGCCGTGACGGGACCCGGGGTCCGGCTCGCCGCTCTTCTGGACCACGTGTCCGGGCATCGGCGCGACCGGGGACTGTCCACCATCGAGGTGGTCATCCTCGCGCCGGTGATGATCCTCTTCATTCTGGTGCTGGTGGCCTTCGGGCAACTGGTCGACGGCCGCGGCGCGCTGGACGGCGCCGCCCGGGACGCCGCGCGGGCCGGTTCGATCCAGAAGGACCACGCGACCGCGATGGCCGAAGCGAGGAAGGCGGCCGAGGCGGACCTGTCGGACGTCTGCTCGGGTCCGGTGACCGTCACCCAGACCAGCGCGGGCTTCGAGCCCGACACCCTGTTCACCGTCGAGGTGAGCTGCGAGGTGAGAGGCCTGGCGATGATCGGCCTCGATGTGCCCACCACCCTGGACGCGTCCTTCAGTTCACCGCTCGACCCGTTCCGGAGGACGGCATGAGGCTGAACTCGGCGGTCCGGGAGCGGGCCCGGCGGGCGTGCCCGGAGCCGGACCCCGCACGGCGGGATCCGGAGCTGAGCCCCGCACGGCGGGATCCGGAGCTGAGCCCCGCACGGCGGGATCCGAAGCCGCCCCTCGCCCTGCGCGGCTGGGCCGCCGCGCGCCGGGAGCGGCTCGACGACCGGGGCTCGGGGGCCGGCGCGGTCATCATCTTCGCGCTGGTCTTCCTCTCCCTCTCGGCGTTCGTCATCGACGGCGGGATGTCCATCTCCAAGCGGGAACGGGCCGCCGACATCGCCGAGCAGGCGGCCCGGTACGCGGCCCAGGACATCGACCTCGAATCGCTCTACGAGAACCAGAACGGCCCGGCGCCCATCAACTTCGAGAACTGCGGCGCCCGGGTGAAGGCGTTCGCCCGGGAGATGGGCATGTCCGGCGCGGACATCGCGGCGACCCACTGCGTGACCGCGGACGCGGAACAGGTCGAGGTGGAGGTCCAGCTGACCTACTCGCCGGTCTTCACGGGCATGTTCTACGGCGGAGACGTGACCGTCCACGGCCGAGCGGTGGCGGAGAACGAGGTGGGCTGAGACCCCGGCCCTGCTTGGGCGCGGGGTCGCTCAGTCCATGTCGATTCCGAGATCCCGGGTGAGGATCTCCATCAGCCGTGTCTCGGGAACGTCCGGAACCCGGTACCGGGCCTTTCTGACGTGCGTGAGGAAATCCCGGGGCAGGGAGACGTGGTAGGTGCCGAGGTAGTACGTCAGGTCCTGACGCCACAGCCAGGTCCCGTCGGTGTACAGCGAGCCGATGCCGGACATGAGGGGGCCGTCCGGGTCCAGGACGTCGGACCCGGCACTCGTCTCGGCCCAGAGCCCGGCACCGCGTCCGAGATACCCGATGATCTCCGCCTCGTCCGGCTCCCCACCCGGACGGACGGAATCCCGCAGGAGCCCGTTCACGGGAAGCCCCCACCCGGGCCGAAGCTCGGAAAAGAACCCCAAGGGTCGGATCATTCCCGTGCCTCCGTCCTGGTGCCGTTCTCGAACTACTTCGGCCCGTCCTTCTTCTCCGTCTTCACTCCCTCGGAGACGTTCTTGGCCAGCTCGTCGTCGAGCTTCTTGAACTCGCGGACCACGGCGTCGGACATCTTCGCGAGGGCGTCGAGGGCCTGGCCGATGTCCTCGCGGCCGTCCTCCCAGCCGGACTCGAAGTCGTCCAGGGCGTCGTAGACGGTGTGGTCGCCCAGGTCGTCCTGGTACGACTCGAAGAGCTTCTTGGTGTGGTTCAGCCGGGTCTTGATGTCCCGCAGCCGGCCGCCGTAGTCCTCCAGCTCGCTCAACGGGAGCGCGAGGTCGCTCTTGCCGCCACCACCCATGTCGGTTCCCCCTTGTCGAGTTCTGAAGTCCCGGTCAGGCGAACCGGAACGTGCCGGTCACCGCGTCGAAGATGTCGTGGAACGCCTCGGCCAGGTCCAGCACCGGGCTGGCTCCGGAGACGAGAACGACCTGGTCGGTGGTTCCCGGGACCGGGATGTACGTCTGGGTCAGCACCATACGAAGGGTACGGGTGTCGCCCTGCGCGACGGGCACGTCCTCCACGCCGAATGTCCGCGCCGCTACTCCGATTTGGGGGATGTCGACGGTCGTGACCGTGCGCCAGGCGTCGCCCTCGCGGCGGGCCGTGACAGTCCGCAGATTCTCCGCGATGGCACGCGGGTCGGTCGACAGAGCCACGCCCTGCTTGTTCCTGGCACCCAGCACCGACACGGTGAGGGTCGCGGTCAGCGGAACACCGTCGAAGTTCTCGGCCATGCAGCCCATGTACACGGCCCCGGAGTCGTATGCGTCCTTGGCCATCTTGCGCAGCATGGCCGCCAGGTCGCCTCGGTACTCGGCGAGTTCGGGAATCCCACGGATCCGCTCGTCGACGAGGCCACGGACGGTCGCGTCCCGGCCCTCCGGGCGGATGTCGAACTCCCACCAGGATTCCGGGACGGACAGCGAGAAGCCCGAGAAGCGTTCCGGGGCCTCCGGGGACGCGGAGCTTGCGGTCAAGGTCGGTGGCCTTCTTTCAGGTAGCCCGGTGCGATCCGTCCGGGGCCGGCAGCCAGTCCAGCAGATCCTCGGACCCGGCGGGGGGATCGGCGTCCGTGGTGAGGGACACAGGCAGGTCGAGCCGGGTCGCGCACTCCAGCAGGTGAGGTGAGAGGAAGGTCCGGGAACCGCTCCGCACGTGACCGCTCAGGTCCAACTGCACGGAGTGGCCCCGGCGACGGATGTCCTGGATCTCCTCCAGGGCGGGGGAGATGAGCGCGGCCAGTTCGTCGAGAAGCCCGCCGAATCCCCGTTCCGGCGCCCCGGTCACCTGGAGCGCCCAGCATCCCTCGCCGGGGCGGAAGGGCGATTCGTCCGTCGGCTCTCTGGAGAGCGTGGGGGTGAGGCCCAACTCGGCCGTGATGTCGCGCGGCTTCAGGTTCCGGCCGGTGATGAGGAGGGCGGCTTGAGGGGCTCCCCATGAGGAGAACGGTTCCATGGTTGTCCTCACCGATCGCTGACGCTGGTGGTGACCGTGACGGGAACGCGGAGGGCCGCCGCCTTCCGGACGACGTCGGGGTCCAGCACGAACGTGGCTCCGCGTCCGACGAATCCGAAGAGGTCGAGGTGAATGTCGTATCCCTGGGCGGTCAGTTCGGCCAGTGACTCGGAACGGGGCTTCACCATGTCCACCAGCACGCTGAGCTGGGTGCCGATGCCGCCCGGCATCCGGTCGTGGACCTGAAGCGCCCAGAGGCCGTCCTTGGGCGTCGACACCTGATCGTGCTGATCGCTTCCCGCGCTCCCCGTCGATGTCGGCGGGAGCGAAAGTGTCCGGGACACCAGATCCGCGTCCAGGTCCGGCTTGCGGACGATCAGTGTCACCGCGGTCTCGGCCCAAGGCCCCTCACTGTGGACGTACTCGATCACGCGTCCCCTTCGTCGAACGTGACGGGGGCGTACGTCTTCGCGTAGGCGGCGAGGAACGTCCGGGCTTCCTCGGGTAGCGGCAGGGGCGCCACGGCTACGTAGTCGATGAGCCGCTTCGGTGCGTAGTAGTCGCGGAAGCGGTATTCCACGCGGGCCGGTTCAGCCGCGTCGGTGTAGTGGTGTGCCACCCCGAGGGATTCCGGGAGTTCGGAAAGTCCATACGTGCCGACCGCGTCCCCGAGGCCGACGGGAAGCCGGTATCGGGTCACCTCGGAATCCGAGACCGGAATGCCGCCCGAGCCGATTGCCCGGAGTTGGGGAAGGCCGAAGCCGAACCATGGACCGTTCTTCTTGACGAGCATCCAGCCGTCGGACAGTCGCATGAGAAGTGGAGAGTGCCGTCGAGGAAGGAGGGGGAAAGGGACCAGGGGGCCCGAACCAGGCGGTATCCGATGATCTCTCCGCACTGGCCGTCGATCGGGGGAGCCGCTTCAGCGCAGATGCGGCAGCGATTGGAGTTGTGCATGGCTCTCCTGGCGGTGGTCAGCTCGGTGGGCGTCGAGGAGCGGAGGCTGCGCTCGCCATCACGCGTCGAAGGTCCGGTCGTCGATGAGTTCGCCGTTCTCCGACCACTTCTTGATCGATCGCACCATCCCGCGCGCGCCGTATTCCTTCTCGAGGGCGAGCTGACCGTTCGGGTGCCAGTCCCGCCATCGGCCGTACGGAATGCCTCTTCGGCACTGGCCCTCCGCCCTGTCTGCTCCGTCCGAATACCACTCGCGCAGGGGGCCGTCCTCCAAGCCCTCGATATAGGTGGTCATGGCGACCACCTGACCCGTCCGGGGATTCTCTTCGACAGTCTCGCCGGTGAACAGCCGACCCTGGTAAGTCAGCGACTGGTCGATTCCCATGTCCAACTCGGGGTCGTCGACGTCGATGCGCATCAGTAAGTGACTCCAGGTATGAGGACTTCGTCGCTCGGCGGCCAGCCAGGAAACCTACCTGTGACGCTGTCGACGCCGCCGAGGACATTGTGGCAGTTGGCGCAGAAGGGGGCGGGCTTTCCGCCCCCCATGTAAGGAAAGTGCGTATTCATGGTGATTTCCCGCATTGCGGAAGGGCCGTCCGGGAGCCCCGCGGCGGCACGATCGTGCAGTGCCATGTTCGTCGCTTTCACCTCGGCGTGCCGCAGCGGAACATCCGGGTGGGGGTAGTCGAAGGTGAGAGCACCGTCACGGTCGGGGTAGGGGCCACTGCTCGCCACGTTGTCGACGCTGTCCTGAATGGTGGGGTGGACGTCGCCGGGATCTATTTCGTTTCCCTTGCGCCCGTTGATGCCTTCGTAGACCTTTCCTGTCCTCCGGTCCACACCCACTCCGAGGCAGTCACCGAGGTCCTTCTTCCTGAAGGCATCAGTTCCTTCCGATACCAGGTCCTTGTAGTTCTGTGCTCGTATGTCGGTTAAATTTTTGAGGTAGTCCGAGACCGGCCGGCCGTCGATCTTGGATATGAGTCCGTCGCTTCCGCGCGTGATCCGGCTCTCGGAGGTGGTCTCCAGGAGTTTCGTCCCATGGCCTGCCGGCGGCAGCTTCGGGGTCTTGAATCCTTGACGGGCTCTCCATGAATCGCGCAAGGTGATGGACAGTTGCCTCATGCCCTTGGCGCCGTTGCGGATGGTGCTCGCCAGATTCCTCAGCCCCCCGCCGAGCCCCTTCGTGAAGGCTCCGCCGAGGGCGCGCAGGCCGCCCAGTTTCCAGAGTTTGCCCATCTTGGCCAGGCTCGTGAAGCCCTTCGTGGCGGGGATGCAGTCGAGGACCGCGAAGATCAGGTCGCCCCAGCCGGCTTGGCCGTTGAGCATTTTTCTCACGGTGTCCGCGAGCACCACGAGCGCCGCCGCGAAGACCAGCCAGCCCAGCGGGCCGCCCACGATCATCACGATGATGCCGACGATCGTGACGACCCACTTGCATACCGTGACGATCTCGTCCCAGTGGTCGGAGACCCAGTCGATGGGCTCCTCCCACCAGTGGCGGTTGTGGATGCCCGCGTCCGACGCCTCGTTCAGCTTCTTCACCGTGCGGCGGGCGGCCTCCTCGCGCAGCCCCTTCGCGTGAGCGGCGAGCTTCTTCGCCGCGTCCAGCAGCCCCTTGGCGTCGTCGACGTCCTTGTGGGCGGCGGTCTGCCGCTCCCTGGCGTGCTGGGCGTCACGCGTCACGCGTCGCCCGGCGCACGTCCGCCTCGTCCGGCGGCGGTACGTCCTTGCCGCGGTTCTTGTCCTGGTCGTAGGAGTCGGCCTTCGCGGTGGCCCTGTGCACCCAGTCGTCGGCGCCCGACAGCGCGGTCCGCGCCGTGGACAGGTCCTGGCGGGCCTTGCGGCCGTCGCGCAGCGCCTTGTCCGCCTTCTGCTGGGCGTCGTCCAGGTCCGGCCAGTACGAGGCGAGCGCGTCGCCCGCGATGTCGTAGGACTTCTTGAGTTTCTTGAGCTGCCCGGGGACGTCCTCGAACTCCGAGGCGAAGGAATCCGCCGTCTTGCCCTCCCACTTCAGGACCGCGTCGTCGTTGGCCAGTCCCTTCACGTCCCGCAGGATGTCCGCGACGTCGTCGGCGAAGTCGTGGAGCGAGCCGGCGAGCCCGCGCACCCGCTGCGGGTCGCCCGGCGTCGGGTCCTGGTCGAGGTCGAGTACGTGCCAGTCCGTCGGCCTGTTCGACACACGTTCCCCCGTAACACCCGCAACCTCTGCATCAGAACGTACGTGTGAACGTATCTGGCTGATCATTGCGAGTGGAACGTCGAACAGTGCTTCGTCGAGGGGTTGTTACGAGCGGGGTGTGCCCAGCGCTCCGGCGCGTATGGCCTGGAGCAGGTGGTCGACGGGGGGCGGGGTGGTGGTGAGGACGGTGCCCGGGTCGTCGGACTCGCGGAGATGGAGCATGGCGGGGGTGGAGGCGAGCTCGACGCAGGAGTCGCCGTCACCGGGCCCCGAGTAGGACGACTTCTGCCAGTTGTCAGGGGTGCTCATGGATGACTCTCACAGCTCCTTCGTCAACCTGTGGATGAAGTCGCGGGACCGGTCGGCGTCCAGCGACACCGCCTCGACCTTGTGGAACAGCGTGCGATAGGCGTTGAGCTGGGCTTCGGAGTCGATGAACGCGGCGCCCTGGGGAGCGTCGCGCACGACGGTGTCCAGCCTGGGCTCGGGGCCGCCCGCGTAGGTCATGGCACTCGCGGCGCCACCGAACCCCTCCAGGCCGAACGGGATGACGCGCACGGTGATGTGCTCGGCCTCGGACAGGTCCAGCACGTGGGCGAGTTGGGACCTCGAAGCGGTGCGGTTGCCGACCATGATGCGCAGGGCCGCCTCGTGGACGACGCCGTCGTACCGCTTGGGAGCGGGGCCGTCGAGGAGTGCCTTGCGCTGCATGCGGTGCCGTACACGCAACTCGACCTCTTCGGCCGGGAGTTCTGGGACGCGGTAGGAGAACACCGCGCGTGCGTACTCCTCCGTCTGGAGGAGGCCGGGGACGTGGAGGAACTGGACGTCCCGCAGGAAGGTGGCGTAGTGCTCCAGCTCGGCGAGGTCGAGGAACGGCGTGGGCAGCAGACCGCGGTACGGCTCCCACCACCCGCGTGTCCTGTCGGTCGCCATGGCGACCAGGGCCTCCACGAACGCCTCGTCCGTGCAGACGTACTGGGCGGCGAGCCGGCGTAACCGCTTCTCGCTCACGCCCGCGAGGCCGGCCTCGATCTGACTGATCTGTGCGGGGCTCACCCCGAGCAGTGTGGCCGCTTCACGCGATGAAAGTCCGGCCGCTCCGCGGAGTCGGCGCAATTCCACCGCCAGACGCATCTGACGTGCCGTCGCGTCCCGCCTCAGTGCCATCGGGTTCCCTTCTCGGTGTGCCCATGAAGGTGACTCGTTCGGGGGCAGATTACGCGACCGTCCCAGTGGCTCTGAAGAGTTGGATCTACCGTCGGTGACGTAATGGCCACTCTGCGACACCCGCGAACGCCGCCATCTCCGTCTTGCGGATGTTGTGAAGGGTGTGAGGGGGTCAACGGGGGTGACGGAAGCCGGGGTGAAGTGGCAACTCGGTTGTCCTGGGCGGTTGGTGATGAAACGGGCGGACTGTCGTCCATGCCGTCCGCCCGGCCTTCGACACCCTCCCTAGACTCTCAGTAGGCTCGGTTCACCCCCGAACTCACGCCCTCCCCAAACGACCCCGGGACACCCGCCATGGCGCGACGCACCACCTCCAGCTCGACGGGCGGCTCGCCGGGTCCGAGGAATCGGACGCCGCAGCCCCTGCCCCGGCGTCGTCGGACGTTCGGGGACTTCGTGAAGGCGTTGGGGGCGTTCGCCGCCCTGCTGGTGCTGCTCGTCGGTGTGCCCGGCGCGCTGGTCGTCGCCGTGGGCTGGCCGCTGCCGCACGGGACGCCCTCGCTGGACTGGCTCCAGCAGGAGATCACCGTCGGCACGTTCATCCACGTGCTGACGGTCATCGTGTGGCTGGCGTGGGCGCAGTTCACCGCGTGCGTCCTCGTCGAGATGAAGGCCGCGCTGTCGGGCGTCGGGCTGCCCAACCGCGTACCGGGCGCCGGGGCGAGCCAGTTGCTGGCCCGTCAGCTCGTCGCGGCACTCCTGCTCGTGGGCGCCGCCGCCGCGAGCTTCACCCCGGGCCTCTCCCAGCTCGGCCAGAGCCCGGACGGCAGCCGGCACGGCTCCGTCGCCGCCGCTCAGCAGACCCCGGGCACGCTGTTCGGCCAGCAGCGGGACCAGGCCGCCGCGGGAGCCGCCGCCGTCGCCGAACAGGCCGCCGACGCCGCGGCCCAGGCCGCCACCCAGACGGACGGCGGCTCCTCCGCCCGGCACGGTGACACGAAGTACTACCGGATCCAGCCCCCCGAGGGCCGTCACCACGACTCCCTCTGGGAGATCGCGCAGCGCCACCTCGGCGACGGGCGCCGGTACAAGGAGATCTACGAGCTCAACAAGGACCGTACGCAGCCCGACGGGTCCAAGCTGTCCGAGGCCAGCCTGATCCGGCCCGGCTGGATCATGGAGATGCCCGGCGACGCCCACGGCGGCGAGCTCGTCGAGATGCCCGAGGCCAAGCCCGGGATCCCGGAACAGGTCCAGCAGCAGATCCACGACTACGCGAAGACCGGCGACCACCAGCAGACCGGCGGACAGCGGGCCGGCGGCATCGGCCGGCAGGGCGAGCAGGGCGACCGGGACACCGCGCACTTCCGCGTTCCCCAGCAGCGGGCCGGCGGCGACCAGGGCCAGGAGAGCGACCGCGCCTCCTCCGGCGAAGCCGCCCCGGACGCGCGCGACGGGCGGAGCGCGCCGTCGGCCTCCGAGGAGAGCGGGTCCTCCTTCGGGTTGCCCGAGGCCCTCGTCGGCGCCCCCCTCCTCGCCGCGGGCCTCCTCGGCGCCCTCGGCAGGCGCCGCCGTCAGGCGCTGTGGCAGTCGGCCCTCGGCGCGGTCGGCGGACGCCGGGGCATGGAGCCGCCGGTTCCCACCGGTTCCGCCGCGGACGCCCAGGACGCGCTGCTCGTCGGCGCCGACCCCGAGGGCGTACGCCTCCTGGACCTGTCGCTGCGCGGCCTCGCGGCCGCCCTCGCCGCCGAGTCGCGCCCGCTGCCGACCGTCTACGCGGCCTGGCTCGGCGGCAATGGCGATCTGCACCTCCAACTCGCCCAGCCGGCCGGGAAGCCGCCCACGCCGTGGCAGCTCGGCCAGGACCAGACGTTCTGGATGCTGGCACGCGCGGACGCCGAGCGGTACGAGGAAGTCGACACCGCCGCCCCCTACCCGGGCCTCGTCAGCCTAGGCACCATGGACGACTCGCGGCTGCTGCTCAACCTGGAGGCCGTGCCCGGCATCGTCTCCCTGAGCGGCAGCGCGGCCGACCGCGCCGGCGTCTTCGCCTCCGTCGCCGCCGAACTGGCCACCAACGGCTGGTCGGACCGCATGACGATCACTCTCGTCGGCTTCGGCGAGGACCTGACGCCGCTCGCGCCCAACCGGCTGCGCCACCTCGACGACATCGAGGCGCTCGTCGAGACCATGGAGGCCGAGACACGGCAGCGGCGCGGCGCGCTGGGCGCCGCCGGACACGACTCCGTACTCACCGGCCGTACCGGGCCCGCCCAGCACACCCGTTGGGCCCCGCACCTCGTCCTCCTCGCCGCCGAACCGTCCCCCGTCGACGCCCTCAAGCTCGCCGAACTGGCAGCCGACGCCGGCCGGTTGGGCATCGGCTACCTCGTCGGCACCGAGAGCGGCGAACTGCCGGGCGCCGCCTGGGAGATGGAGGTCACCCGCGAGGGCAAGCTGCTCGCACCGCTCCTCGGCCTCGAACTCGACGCGCAGCTGCTGCCGGTCGCCCAGCAACGGGCGGTCGTGGAACTCTTCGTCGAGGCGGACCCGGAGGGCGGGCCCGACGGTCCGACCGACTCCCCGCCGTTCCTCATCGACATCAGCGAGCAGGGGCGGCCCGCCGTGTACGCGCGGCTCGTGGGCCCGTACGAGATCATCGGTCTGGAGACGCCCGAAGGCGACCGCAGTCCGCTGCTGCACGAGGCGCTGGCGCTGCTCCTGCTGCACCGCGAAGGGGTGCACCCGCGCGTGCTGTCCTCCGCGCTGTGGCCGCGCGGAGTCACCGACGACGTGCGGGACGCGCTCGTCGAGCGGCTGCGCGGCTGGCTCGGCGGCGACCCCGACGGCACCCCCCGCCTCGGCTCCGACGCGACCGGGCGGCTCACGCTCGCCAAGTCCGTCGTCTCCGACCTGGACGTGCTGCGCTCCCTCTACCACGAGGCGACGCAGGGCAAGGGAGTCGACAGCCGGGTGGTGCGCGGGCGACTGCTCACCGACGCGCTCGTCCTCGTCCGCGGCCCGCTGCTCGCCGACCGCCTCGAGGGGCGTTACGGCTGGCTCACCCACGAGATCATCGACGCCCAACTGCCGCTGCTGGTCGCGGACATCGGCCTCGCGCTCTCCGCGTTCCATCTGGAGAAGGACCGGGCCGAGAAGGCGATCGAGGCGCTGAACGCGTCGATGAACTCGGCACCGGCGGACGAACGGCTGTGGAACGAGCTGCTGCGCGCGACGCACGCGACGGGGAACGAGGACAAGGTGAAGCGACTCGCCGCGGACCTGGTGTCCCGCAGCGGGGCGCGTGGGCTGCCGCCCCGGACGGAGGCGCTGCTCGACGAACTCCTCCCGACCTGGCGCAGCGGCACGGCAGCGGTGAGCTGAACGCTCGGGCCCCGGCCCGACGCCCGCCCCGCACACCGGCCGCTTCCGGCCGGGCGGCGCGACTCACCGTCGTTCTCGCCGTCCCGCACCGACCGCCGGCCGGGAGCGGACGCCGGTGGCCGTGGGCGTCGGTCGCGGCGCTCGTCACCGGCCTCGCCGGTCGGTTCGGCCGGCCCGGCCGGTACACCGCACTCTTGGGGGAACGCGTGGATCTCGATCTCTGGCTCGTCCTCGCCGCAGCGCTCTGGGGCGCGGTGGCGGGGCTTCTGGTGCCCCGGCCCGCGTACCGCTTCGCCGTCGACCCCGACGAGCCGTGGCGGGACCGCTGTCCCGAAGGGCAGCCGATCACCGGGGCCGCGCGCGGATGGCTGGGGCTCGCCCGTTCCCCGGGCGGAACCCGCTACGGCCCCAGCGCCCTCCTCGTCCCGCCGGTCACCGCCCTCCTCTGCGCCGGACTCGCCCTCGTCACCGGCACACGCCCGGAGCTCGGCGTCTGGCTGCTGCTCACGCCGCTCGGCGTCCTGCTCGCCGTGGTGGACTTCCGGGTGCAGCGGCTGCCGGACGCGCTGACCCTGCCGCTCGCGGCGGCGGCGCTCGTCCTGCTCGGGGTGGCCGCCGCGCTGCCGGAGCACGCGGGGGAGTGGACGACGGCGCTGTTCGGGGCGCTCGCACTCGGGGGCGGGTACTTCGTGCTCTTCCTCATCAACCCGAACGGCATGGGCTTCGGCGATGTGAAACTCGCCCTCGGCCTCGGCGCGGTGCTCGGCTGGTACGGGTGGAGCGTGGTCGTCCTCGGCACCTTCGCCGGGTTCCTGTTCGGCGCGTTGTACGGGATGGCGCTCGTGATCGCCCGGCGCGCGGGGCGCAAGACGTCGATCCCGTTCGGCCCGTTCCTGATCGCGGGGGCGTACGTGGGGCTGCTGATCGGGGCTTACGCGGCCTGACGCCGGACCGGACCGGCGCGGGTCGGCGCCGGTCGCACCGACGGGCATGAAGTCGGTCGCGCCGGTGGGCCTGAAGTCGGTCGCGCCGATGGGCCGGACGCCGGTCGGCCGGTGAGCCCGACAAAGGTCCGCCGGTGGGCCTGGCGTCGGCCGGTGGGGTGGGCTGGCGTAGGGTGGTTGAGTCTGTCCACAACCCTTACGAAAGGGACGCTCCCGGTGACCGAGAAGGCCGACCTTCAGTCCGTGCTGGACCGTGCCGCGGAGGGTGGGCGGATCACCCCGGAAGAGGCGCTCGTCCTCTACCGCGACGCCCCGCTGCACGCGCTCGGCGCAGCCGCCGACGCCGTACGCCGCCGCAGGTACGCGGGTACCGAGCACATCGCGACGTACATCATCGAGCGCAACATCAACTACACGAACGTGTGCGTCACGGCGTGCAAGTTCTGCGCGTTCTACGCGGCCCCGAAGGACACCGCCAAGGGCTGGACGCGCGACCTCGACGACATCCTGCGCCGCTGCGCGGAGACCGTCGAGCTCGGCGGGACGCAGATCATGTTCCAGGGCGGACACCACCCGGACTACGGCGTCGAGTACTACGAGAAGCACTTCGCCGCGATCAAGGGCGCTTACCCCGAACTGGTCATCCACTCCCTCGGCGCGTCCGAGGTCGAGCACATGGCCCGGATCTCCAAGGTGAGCGTCGAGGAGGCCATCCAGCGGATCCACGCGGCCGGTCTCGACTCGTTCGCGGGCGCCGGAGCCGAACTGCTCCCCGCCCGCCCGCGCAAGGCGATCGCCCCGCTCAAGGAGAGCGGCGAGCGGTGGCTGGAGATCATGGAGATCGCGCACGGCCTGGGTGTCGAGTCGACGTCCACCATGCTGATGGGCACCGGCGAGACCAACGCCGAGCGCATCGAGCACCTGCGGATGATCCGTGACGTACAAGACCGGACGGGCGGGTTCCGCGCGTTCATCCCGTACACCTACCAGCCCGAGAACAATCACCTGAAGGGCCGCACGCAGGCGACGCTCTTCGAGTACCTGCGGATGATCGCGATCGCCCGTCTCTTCCTCGACAACATCGCCCACATCCAGGGCTCCTGGCTGACCACCGGCAAGGAGGTCGGCCAGCTCTCCCTGCACTACGGCGCGGACGACCTCGGCTCGATCATGCTGGAGGAGAACGTCGTCTCCTCCGCCGGCGCCAAGCACCGCTCCAACCGCATGGAGATCATCGACCTGATCCGCAAGGCGGACCGCGTCCCCGCCCAGCGGACCACGACGTACGAGCACATCGTCGTCCACGACGACCCGGCGAACGACCCGGTCGACGAGCGCGTCATGTCCCACATCTCCTCGACCGCGATCGAGGGCGGCACGGCGCACCCCGAGCTGAAGCTGCTCGCGTCCAACTGACGTACTCATGCTGACGATTCACGTAGCCGAGGAGTCGGCCGGGACCGCGGTCCTGGTCGACGGGGCGGCCATCGCCGCCATCGGCCCGTACGAGCGACTGGCCGAAGCGCACCCGCAGGCGAAGGTGCGGCGCTGGCCCGGCATCCTGACGCCGGGACTGCTCAACCCGTACGGTCCCGAGCTCCTGGAAGCCATGTACCACCCGGACCCGCGCGAGGCCGAGGGCTTCGGCACCGAGCCCATCGGCGGGGAGCGGGCCAAGCGGATCTTCCGCGCCGATCCCGCACGCGTCGGCGCGAGCGCGCGGCGCGGGATCCAGCGGATGCTGGCGCACGGCACGGTGGCGGTGGCCGGGGAGCTGCGGTCGCGAGCCGTGGTCGACGCGGTGCGCAGGGCCGGCCTCGCGGTGGGACGGCGGCCGGACCCGCTCGCCGGGCCGGCGTCGCTGTCCCCGACCCCGCTGATCCTGCTGCCCGGGCTGGTGCCGGGCGGTCCGGCCCGGTTCGCCGTGTTCGACGTCGCGGACCGCGCCGAACTGGTCCGACGCGGCGCGGGGACCTGCGTGGCGACCGTGATCGGCGGCCGACTGGTGTACCGCGCCCGCTGATCACGACACGTGACACCGGCTCGGCCTGCGAGGGTTCCCGGGCCCGCGCGATGGCATGTGGCACCCGCGCTCGCGAGGGTTCCCGCGCCCGCTGATCACGGCATGTGACGCCGGGGCGGCCCGCGAGGTTCCCGGGTCCGCGTGATGGCATGTGACGCGGGCTCGGCCCGCGAGGGTTCCCTGATCTCGCGCCAGGCCCCGTGACGCCGGCTCAGCCCGCGAGTGCCTTCGCGAACGCCCCCGCGCTCTGCTTCACGCCGCTGCAGTCGGTCGCCGCGTCGTCCGCCGTGGCGCTGCCCTTCTCGCACTGCCTGTCGCGGAACGTCGACCACATCGACACCCAGGCCACCTCCTTCTTCTCGGCGAACTCCCTTACCTGCGCGGCGTCCGCGAGCCCGAACGTCTCGTTGTCCACGTCGTTGACGCCGATCATCGAGGTGAGCGCGAGCCCCTGCCACGCGTCGGCACTCGACAGTCCGAACACCTTCCTCAACTGGGTGTGGGCCGCTTCGGCGGACGTGATCGCGTAGTCGCCCATGTCGCCGGCGTACGAACTGCCGTAGTTCATGGTCATGATGTTGACCGTGGAGACCTCCACGGAATGGTCGTTGGCGGACTCCAGCAGGGCCAGGCCGTCGGCGTCGAGCCCGGACGGCATCACGGGCAGGGTGAAGGACACCGTCAGCCCGGGACGCTTCTTCTGGAGCAGCGCGATGGCCTCGGAGCGCAGCGCGACCGAGTCGGAGTCGCTCAACTGGGCGCCCTCGATGTCGAAGTCGGCCTGTGTGGACCCGGCCGCGTCCAGTGCCGCGCCGTAGGCCGCGGCGAGGTCGCTCGCGCTGTCGCACGTCGACGCCAGCTCCTTGCCGGAGGCACCCCCGAAGGACACCCGCACCCGTGCCCCGGACTTCTCGAGCGCCGAGATCCGGGACTTCACCGCCGTGTCGCCGATGGCGTACATCCCGTCCCACTCCGGTGTGCAGCCGCTGCCGTCCGAGATCACGAAGGCCAGGTTGTACGTGGTCGGCGACCCCGCCGAGTCGGTGTCCGCGGCGGTCGTGGCGCTCACGTACGGCGCGTACGAGGTGGCCGACGACGTCGCCGCACCCGCCTCCGGCGACGCCGCCGCCGTCGACCGGCCGGCCCGCGCGGACGACCGGTCCGAGGCGTCACCGCCGCCCGAGGAGCACCCCGTACAGGCCAGGGCCACCAGGCAGACGACCCCCACGGCCGGCCTCAGGAAACTCCGCATTCCGCACGCACCCACTCTCGTGATCTTTCGCGATCTCGTGTGATGTCTGTCTCGGATCGAAAACAAACAGCCGTTCCCCGACTGGAAATGTGTCACATCCGGAACGGAATGCCGAATGGAGATCGCGAGGAGAAATCGCGGGCAAGGGTGCGGGCAAAAGGGGTGATTCGGGCTTTGGTTACGTGCATATCTCCCATATCCATCGGGTCCGGGGCACGCGGGCATTTCTCGATTCTCATAGGAAAAGTACAGGCTCGGGCTTCTCTCATGGGCCGTTCATACGGAACTCGGAGTTTCCGGCACATAAACGCGTCCTACCGTCTGGGGAATGCAATCCGAGTCCGCCGTCGAAAACCGTGTCCAGGTGCGTGGCCGTAGCCGCAAACGCGGCAGGGGGGCCGAGGCCGGCCCCGTGTTCGTTGACAGCTCCGGGCGCCGTGCCCGCCTGCTGAGCAGAGTCGGCATGCTCGTCGGCGTCGTCTGCCTCGGGTACGCCGTCGTGCTCGGCATGGCCTTCATGGGCTGGGGCACCTCGCTGACGCCGTCCTCGCTCCTCCCCTTCGGCAGCGGCCGCTCCGGCTCCGCACCCGGCGGGGCCTACGGCGGACCCGGCGTCGGCACCCGCCCGAGCGGCGCGCCGGACGGAGCGCCCACCGGTGTCCCGCCGTCGGGCCGGCTCACCGGCTCCGCGCCCTCCTCCGCCCCCACGACCACCGCCGGGGCGTCCGCGTCCACCGGCGCCGAGTGACGGGGGCGCACCCACTCCCATGACCACGACAACACCCACGCGTGGCCGCCGGCGGGCCCCCTCCAAGCTGGAGCGGGCCGCCGGGAAGGCCGCGGCGCTGCAGAAACCCCGTGTCATCCTCGCCCTGATGCTCCTGCTGGCCCTCATCAGCGTCATGCTGCTCGACGGCTATCTGCGCTCGGAGATCGGCAACGACGCCCGGGTGCGCGACGGCGCGGCCTACGACAAGGTCCCCCAGAAGATCCTCGACGGCGGCCCCATCCTGACGTTCGCCGACGGCGCCGCGAAGACGCAGTCCGTGCCGGAGAAGACCATCGTGCTCACCTTCGACGACGGGCCGACCCCCAACTGGACGCCCGAGGTCCTGAAGGTCCTGGAGAAGAACGACGTCGACGCCACCTTCTTCGTGGTCGGTTCGATGGTCTCCCGCTACCCCGACGTGGTGAAGAAGCTGGTGAACCAGGGCAACGAGGTCGGCATCCACACCTTCACCCACGTCGACCTCTCCTACCAGAGCACCGCTCGGCTCCAACGCGAGCTGAAGCAGACGCAGTTGGCGCTCGCCGGCGCGGCCGGCGTCCAGACCACGCTGTTCCGTGCCCCGTACTCCTCGGAGATCAGCGCCGTCGACAACTACAGCTGGCCCGTCTACAAGGAGCTCGGCGGCCTCGGCTACACCAGCGTCTTCGTCGACACCGACAGCGACGACTGGAAGAAGCCGGGCGTCTCGAAGATCGTCCGGTGGGCGACTCCGAAGAAGAACGAGGGCGCCATCGTCCTCATGCACGACGCGGGCGGCGACCGCTCGCAGACGGTCCAGGCGCTCGACACGTACATCAAGAAGATGAAGGCGAAGGGCTACACGTTCACCACGGTCAGCGGCGCCCAGGCCGAACTGAACCGGGCCGCGTCCCTGGCCGCCGCCGCCACCGACCGGGGCGGGTCCGGGGCGGCGGCGGACCGGACCGGGTCCGGGTCGGTGGCCGGCCAGGGCGGTTCCCGGGCCGGGGACACCGCGGCGGCTGGCGGTCCGTCGGCGGGCGCCATCGAGAGCGCCGAGGCGCAGGCGGGCCAGCGCGAGGCGACCGGCGCGACCCTCTACGAGGGCAAGGCGCTCGTCTACGCCGTGGCGGTCGCCGAATGGGTCGTACCGGCGCTGTCCTGGTTCCTCGTGGTCGTCGGAGTCGCCGTCATGGGCCGGTTCGCGATGATGCTGGTCCTCGCCCGCCGGCACCACCGGCAGCGCAACCGCAGTCGCGGCCGCGGCCGCAGAGGAAGTCGGGGCGGGACGTTCAGCTGGGGACCGACGGTCACCCGGCCGGTGACCGTCATCGTGCCCGCGTACAACGAGAAGGAATGCATCGCCAACACCCTGAGGTCGCTGGCGAAGAGCACGCATCCGATCGAGATCATCGTGGTCGACGACGGTTCCGAGGACAACACGTCCGAGATCGCCGAGTCGCTCGGCATGCCGAACGTCCGGGTCGTCCGGCAGGAGAACGCCGGCAAACCCGCCGCGCTCAACAACGGTGTCCGGCACGCCCGTTACGACATCGTCGTGATGATGGACGGCGACACGGTCTTCGAGCCGGACGCCGTGCACCAGCTCGTGCAGCCCTTCGCCGACCTGGAGATCGGGGCCGTCGCGGGCAACGCCAAGGTCGGCAACCGTGGCACCGTGATCGGCGCCTGGCAGCACATCGAGTACGTGATGGGCTTCAACCTCGACCGCCGCATGTACGACCTGCTGCGCTGCATGCCCACCATCCCCGGAGCGATCGGCGCGTTCCGCCGGGACGCGGTGCTTGAGGTCGGCGGCATGAGCGAGGACACGCTCGCCGAGGACACCGACATCACCATCGCCATGCACCGCGCGGGATGGCGGGTCGTCTACCAGGAGCACGCCAAGGCCTGGACGGAGGCGCCCGGTTCGCTCAAACAGCTCTGGTCCCAGCGCTACCGCTGGTCGTACGGCACCATGCAGGCGCTCTGGAAGCACCGCAAGTCCCTGACGGACAAGGGTCCTTCGGGCCGCTTCGGGCGCGTGGGCATGCCGCTGGTGGTGCTCTTCCAGATCGTCACGCCGGTCTTCGCGCCGCTCATCGACGTGTTCACCGTCTACTCGATGATCTTCGTGGACTTCCGGGCCGCGCTGCTCGCCTGGCTGGCCGTCCTCGCGGTCCAACTGACGTGCGCGGCTTACGCGTTCCACCTCGACCGGGAGAGGTACCGCTACCTCGCGATGCTGCCGCTGCAGCAACTCGCCTACCGCCAGATGATGTACCTGGTTCTGATCCACTCCTGCGTCACGGCTCTGACCGGCGGCCGCCTCCGCTGGCAGAAGCTCAAACGCACGGGCGAGGTCGGAACCCCGGCAGGAGTGAGCTAGATGACCTGGGGCGCGGAGCAGCAGGGCCAGGGGTACGAGGGCGGATACGGGCACGACGGCGGGCACGGCTCCGGGTACGGGCACGGCCCCGCATACGGGCATGGCTCCGGGTACGACGGCGGGTACGGGCACGGCCCCGCGTACGGGTACGACGGCGGGTACTCCTACGACTCCGGGCAAGGGCTCCCGTACGACCAGACCCTGTCGTACGAGCAGCCGACCGCGTACGAGCAGCCGGCGCCGTACGAGGAGCCGACGCTGTACGAGCAGCCGACGCCGTACGAGGAGCAGTGGCCGTACGTTCCCGAGCCGGAGGACCCCGTCCTGACGGTGACGGGGACGGTGGGGGCGGCGGAGACGGTGGGGGCGGCGGTGGAGCCGGAACCGGCGGCGACCGAGCCGGCCCCGGTCCCGTCCCCTTCCCGCAGGAAGGGAGCGGGGGGCGGCCGAGACCGCTATTTCGACGCCCTCCGTGCCGTCGCCCTGGTCCGTGTCGTCACCTACCACACCTTCGGCTGGGCCTGGGCCGGGCTGGTCTTCCCGTCGATGGGCGTGATGTTCGCGCTCGCCGGCACGCTGATGGCCAAGTCCCTGGAGCGCCCCGCGCTAGAGGTGGTGCGCGGCCGGATGCGGCGACTGCTGCCGCCGTTCTGGTTCTGGGGCCTCTTCGTCGTGGTGGCGATGCTGATACACGGCTGGATGCCGGGATGGCAGATCGTGTTCTGGATCGTCCCGGTCGGCGACCCTCCGGGCAACCAGTGGGGCGAGCAGGCCTGGGAGATCCTCTGGTACCTGCGGACGTACCTCTGGTTCGTGCTGCTCTCCCCTCTGCTGCTGAACGTCTTCCGCAGGGCCCCGGTACCGGTGCTGCTCCTCTCGCTCGTACCGATCGTGGTCTTCCAGTACGCGTGGCAGCCGTCGGACGACCGCTTCGGCAGTGCCCTCACGGACCTCGCCACCTATCTCTTCTGCTGGCTCCTCGGCTTCGCCCACCGCGAGGGGGCTCTGCGGCGCCTGAAGCCCGCCGTGGTGGTCCTCGCCTCGGCGGCCGCCCTTGCGTACGGCGGCTGGTACGCCCTCGCGCACCGGGCGGAGTACGGCACGTACGACCTGGACGACATACCCCTCGCCCAGGCCTTCTGGTCGGCGGGCTTCGTGACGGCGCTGATGTACTTCAAGGCCTACTACGACGTCGACTTCGCCTGGCTGGCCCGCTTCAGGCGGCTCGACCGCACGGTGACGGTGTTCAACGGGCGGGCGGTGACGATCTACCTCTGGCACGAGATCGCGCTGATCCTGGCCGTCCCGCTGATCGACCAGTTCTGGAACGTGCCGGCCTTCGAGAAATGGCTGCCCCTGGAGAGCCAGTGGTTCATGTTCGGCGTCGGCTGGGTGCTGATCGGGATCGCGATCCCGCTGTTCGGCTGGGTCGAGGACGTGGCCGCCCGGAAGCGGCCCCGGCTGCTGCCGTAGCGGCTCGAAGGGTGAACCTCGCCCCGGTTGGCCGTGTGCGGACGCCCACAGCGAGCCGGGCACGATCTTGGTTACGAGCATGGGAGAAACCCCCACAGAGAGGCTGACGTCCCTCATGCGTCGTTCCCTGCTCGCCGCGTCCACCGCGGCGACCGCACTCGCCGCCGCCCTGTCGCTGGCCGTGAACACACCCGCAGCCGCCGGAGCCGGACCCGGCCACGACCCCGAGCCGTGGGTGAAGCGCAGCGCGGTGATGCGCGCGAATCCCAAGGACTTCCATTCGCTGTGCGGCAGACAGAAGGACGGCGTGCCCGAGCGCCGCACCTTCCCGCTCTTCGAGCACCAGAAGGGCTTCACGGCGATCGAGGACTTCAAGCGCCAGGACCCGGACGGCACGGTGTTCTGGTCCGGCCACGACCCGAGGCACCCGGAGAACACGATCTCCGTGTCCATCATCGGCGCGTGCGCCGCCGGGCCGGTCACCCTGTCCGGTGAGATCGAGGAAGGCTTCCGTCAGTACCTGTACAAGCCGGTGCCCAAGCGGCCGGGCAGGTACCTGCTGCAGGAGATCGACGCGCTGAAACTGCCGCCGAGCGGACAGGGCGTCGACACGGTGACCGTGCCGCCGACCAGATCGGTTCGGCCGCACAAGCCGGGGCTGAGGATCGCCACCCCCGACAACCCCGCGGCCATCGACATCGTCGTCGCCTACACCCCGGCCACCGTCACGGAACTCGGCTCGGCCTCCGCGGTCCAGAGCCGGATCCGGTACGGCGTGAACCAGCTCAACAGGGCGCTCGCGACCAGCCAGGTGCCGGCCAGCGTGCATGTCGTGAACACCTACGAGACCGCGGCGACCGGCGTCGCCCGTGAGAACGCCGGAACCCTGCTGAGCATGATCAGCAACCCCCTGAACCCGACCCTCGGCGTCACGGCCGCCGCCCAGCGGACGGCCTTCGGCGCCGACCTGGTGGCGCTCATCGCCTCCATTCCGGCGGAGGACAGTTCCGGGCAGGCCAACCTGCCCACCCCGGCGGGCCCGGGGACCAGCAACAACGCGTTCTCGGTCACCAGCGCCTTCTCCATCACGGCGTGGGAGAACCTCGCGCACGAGATCGGCCACAACTTCGGTCTCAAGCACGACCGCAAGACGGTGGTGGACCAGGGCGGTACGACGCCCGTGGGCACCGACAACTACGGCTGGGTCACCGCCGACCAGCGGCACCACACGATCATGGCCTACTCCAGTGCCTGCACCCTGGCGTGCGCTGTCGTCAACCAGTACTCCAACACCGTGAACCTGCTGAACGGCCAGGCTCTCGGCGACGAGAACAACAACAATGCCGCCAACGCGACGAGGGCCGCCGAGTTCCTGGCGGGCTACCGAGCCTCCCAGGTCACCAACCGGGTCTCCCTCACCATGACCTCCAGTCCCCCCGCCGGAGGCAGCCTCAGGCCGAGCGAGTACGGCCCGTACGACCCCGGCACGCAGGTCACCGTCACCGCCGATACGAGCCCCGGCTTCCGGCTCAGCGGCTGGGAGGTCGACGGTGTGCTCCAGACGGACACCACGCCGAACTACACGATCACCATGAACGCCAACCACACCATCAACGCGGTGTTCGCCGAGATCCCCGAGCCCACGCGGTAGCACCTGGCACGTAGTACCCGGCATGCGGCAGTACCCGGCACGCGGCGGAACCTCTCGCAGCGGCAGAACCCGCCAGGCGGCAGAACCCGTCGGGCCGTCGGAACGGCGCCGTGCCCTCCCCGTGGTTCACGCGGGCGGGTGCGGCGCTTTCCCGTACGTGGGAACGACGACCGGTTCCCGGCCGGGCGCCGGAGAGCCGTCGGGCCCGTACTGCCACAATGGGGACCGTGATTCGCGCATCCCTGGACAAGCAGCCGCACGAAGTCGCCTCGATGTTCGACGACGTGGCGGAACGGTACGACCTGACGAACGACCTGCTGTCGCTCGGACAGGACCGGGCGTGGCGCAAGGAGGTCGCGAAGGCGGTCGACGCGCGCCCCGCGCAGAAGATCCTGGACCTCGCGGCCGGCACCGCGACCTCGTCGCTCCCGTTCGCCCGCACCGGCGCGTACGTCGTCCCCTGCGACTTCTCCCTCGGGATGCTCCGCGTCGGCAAGCGGAACCACCCCTGGCTGCCGCTGACCGCCGGTGACGCGACCAGACTGCCCTTCAAGGACGACACGTTCGACGCCGTCACGATCTCCTTCGGGCTGCGCAACGTGCAGGACACCGACACCGCGCTCCGCGAGCTGTACCGCGTGACCAAGCCGGGCGGACGCGTCGTGATCTGCGAGTTCTCGCACCCCACCTGGGCGCCGTTCCGCACGGTCTACACCGAGTACCTGATGCGCGCGCTGCCCCCGGTCGCCCGGGCCGCCTCCTCCAATCCCGACGCGTACGTCTATCTCGCTGAGTCCATCCGCGCCTGGCCGACCCAGCCGGAACTGGCCAAGCGGCTGATCGGCGCCGGCTGGTCGAAGGTGGCCTGGCGCAACCTGACGGGCGGCATCGTGGCCCTCCACCGGGGCTACAAGCCGGCCTGACCCCGCTCGGCGCCGCCCCGGGGGCCTCCGGGACCGGCTACCTGAGGACCACGAACGGGCCACCGGGCAGGTCGAGTTCGCGGCGCAGTCCGCCCGACGGCGGACCGGGCGGACGGGGCTCACACACCCCGGCGCCGCCCTCCGCGTCCCCCAGGTCGAACCACACCGTCACGACGGCTCCGCGCGGCACTTCGGCCCCGGGCTGCGGAAATTGCCGTACGACGTAGTCGACGACCGTCCGATGGAAATCGGGCCGGTCGGGCGCGGCGAGCAGAACACCGCGAGCCTCTGCCGTCTCACGCGCGTCCATGGCCATCAGACCGACGAGCCGCGGCACGCGCACTTCGGGTGTCTTGGGTGTTATGCGCACAGACGTCACCCCCAGCGGTACCGGAAGGGTAAGCCTCGCCCGTGCCCTTCCGGAAGCCATGAGGAGACGCGGGGGACTCCGTCCGGAAGCCATGAGGAGACGCGCGGGACTTCGCCACAGGGCCGGCTCCGGCAGTCGTCACAGGGCCAGCCGGTAGCGGTGGCCCTCCTGCCGCGACGAGGGCAGCGTGAACCGCTCCGCGAGCTCCATGCCGAGCCGTCTCGTCACCGCGATGGAACGAGTGTTGCCCGCGTTGACCATGGCGACGACGTCCGTGACGCCCGCCACGCGGACCCGCTCCAGGGTGGTCCGGGCCGCCGCCGTGACGTACCCCTTGCCCCAGTGCGCCCGCCCCAGCCGCCAGCCGATCTCGATCTCCCCGGCCGGGCCCCAGGCGTGCGGCCAGGGCTGCGCGCCCGTGAAGCCCAGTACCTCGTCCCCGGGACCGACCATCGTCCACAGACAGAACCCGTGCTCCGCGTCGTGCCGCCGCTGGCGCGCCGTGAGTTCCTCGTAGACGGACCGCTCGGCCGCGCGGCCCCCGTGGAACTCCATGACCTCGGGGTCGTCGAAGACCCGATGCCACTCGAGAGCGTCCTCGTCGGTGGGGACGCGCAGGCGTACTTCGGGGAGAGCTCGGTTCACGGGGCAGCCCTTCAGCCGGGTGATCGGTACCGCTGCATAGACTGCCCATGTCCAGTGCCCGTCGGCACGTTCATTTCGAGTCTTGGGGAGACCCCGCCGTGACCGAGTCCCAGCCACTCTCCGAGAACACCGCCGACGTCATCGTCGTCGGGGCCGGGCCAGCCGGCTCCACCACCGCCTACTACCTGGCGAAGGCGGGGCTCGACGTCCTGCTCCTGGAGAAGACGGCCTTCCCCCGCGAGAAGGTCTGCGGTGACGGACTGACCCCGCGCGCGACCAAGCAGCTCGTGTCGATGGGCATCGACATCTCCGAGGAAGCCGGCTGGCTCCGCAACAAGGGCCTGCGCATCATCGGCGGCGGTGTACGCCTCCAGCTCGACTGGCCGGATCTCGCCTCCTTCCCCGACTACGGACTCGTGCGCAAGCGGGACGACTTCGACGAGCAGCTCGCGCGGCAGGCGCAGAAGGCGGGAGCGCGGCTGCACGAGCGCTGCAACGTCGGCGCCCCGATCCTCGACGAGCGCACCGGCCGGATCATCGGCGTGCACGCCAAGCTGGGCGACGCCGACTCCAAGGAGAAGCGGGAGGTGACCTTCCACGCCCCGCTGGTGGTGGCGGCGGACGGCAACTCCAGCCGCATCTCCCTCGCGATGGGCCTGCACCGCCGCGAGGACCGCCCGATGGGCGTCGCCGTCCGTACCTACTTCACCTCGCCGCGCCACGAGGACGACTACCTGGAGTCGTGGCTGGAGCTGTGGGACCGCCGGGGCGCCGAGGACCGGCTGCTGCCCGGCTACGGGTGGATCTTCGGCATGGGCGACGGCACCTCGAACGTCGGTCTCGGTGTCCTCAACACCTCCGACTCCTTCAAGGAGCTCGACTGGCGCGAGGTCCTGAAGGCGTGGTGCGCCTCGATGCCGGAGGACTGGGGCTACACCCCCGAGAACATGACCGGCCCGATCCGCGGCGCGGCCCTCCCGATGGCCTTCAACCGTCAACCGCACTACACCAAGGGCCTGCTGCTGGTGGGTGACGCCGGCGGTCTGGTGAACCCCTTCAACGGTGAGGGCATCGCCTACGCCATGGAGTCCGGCCAGATCGCGGCCGACGTCATCGTCCAGGCCCACGCCCGCGCCACCCCCGGCCAGCGCGAACTCGCCCTCCACCGCTACCCGCGCGTCCTGAAGGACACCTACGGCGGCTACTACACCCTCGGTCGCGCCTTCGTGAAGCTCATCGGCAACCCGAAGGTCATGAAGATCGCCGCGCAGCGCGGTCTGACCCACCCGATGCTGATGAAGTTCACCCTCAAGATGCTCGCGAACCTCACCGACCCGACGGGCGGCGACGCGATGGACCGCATCATCAACGGCCTCTCGAAGGTCGCCCCGAAGGCCTGACCCTGACCGCACGACCCGCCCCGGTGGCCACCGGGGCGGCTCCGGACGCCGCCGGCACCGGGTCCGGAACAGCCCGAAGGACCGCTCCCCGCACAGGAAGCGGTCCTTCGGCAGTTCACCCGGGGGTTCAGAGCACGCGCACCGCGCCCGTGGCCGGGTAGCCCGACAGGTCCTGGATCACGACGCCCTTGGAGGGGTTGGCCGCGTCGAGGTACTGGCCGTTACCGATGTACACACCGACGTGGTAGGCCGAACCAGCCGAGCCCCAGTACAGAATGTCGCCGACCTGGACATTGGACAGGGAAACCGGCGTACCGGACACCGACTGGTCCTGCGAGACACGCGGCAGGTCGACGCCGACCTGCTTGAACGCCGCCTGCACCAGACCGGAACAGTCCCACGCGTTGGGTCCGGTGCCGCCCATGACGTACGCGTCGCCGACCTGCGCCTTGAGGAAGGCGACGACGGTCGCGACACTGCCGCTGGCCGGGGCCACGACGTTCGTGGACGTGGACGCGCTCGCGGACAGGGTGGTCCGCGCCGAGGAACGCGAGACGGCGTCGGCCGCCGCGGCCTTGCGCGCGGCCTCTGCCTTCTTCTTGGCCTCTGCCTTCTTCTTGGCGTCCGCCAGGTCGGCCTTGGCCTGCTTGGCGGCCTTGGCGGCCGCCGCGTCGCGCTCCGCCTGGAGCTGATAGTCGGCCGCGGCCTGCTGGGTGGCGTCCGCGGACTGGGCGACCTGGTTGGCCAGGTCGGCCGTCAGGGTCGGCAGTTCCATGGTCTGCGTGACGGGCTCGGCGGCGCTCGCCGAACCCGCGGCCGCGGCCACGACAAGGGTGCTGAGGACGCCACCGGCAACTCCGGCGCGCATCGCGAGCGACGGAGCGTTGCGACGGGGCTTCCGGTGGCTTCGTATGTGTGCGGTGTGGGACATGGGTACTAGCGGTACCAGGGGCTCCTCCATACCTTCAAGAAACGTGTGGTGCGCCACAGTTGTTCAATCGGCCGCCGAATTCGTCGCGCGTCACTCTTTATTGACGCCGTAACGGGCATTGCGGACACTGTCCATCGGGCCCGTGATCATGGCCTTTCAGTATTACGTCCGAATTGCCCGCGACCTACCACCGGTTGAAGAGGATGGCCAAGCCCGCCTCATCTGACCCATAGGTAGATGTGGCGCAGGTCACGGAACGGTCACCCGGGCACTCGCGTCCCGCGCGTGCACCCTCATCGCCCCGTCGTCCGCGCCCGCTCGTGAACGCGTGCACGTGTCCACATCGGTCCCGTTGATCCCCCCGACGTGTGAACGCGGTCCTCTATCAAGGGGGTGCGTCCAACGCGAATTTGCATGCGGCGGAAGTCTCTTGATATGGAGACGACCCCTGGGCCTGCGGTGATGAACGAAAATGTCACGTCTGGTGACCGACCTGACGCTTCGCGTGTGAAGATCACCGCTCATCCGACTTCATGATCGTTCGTCAGGTGGTGGAGATCACAAAGCTAAGGCAATACCCCGTGTCGCAGATCACAGACCGCCGGGCATAAGATGCGAGGCAGTTGGGCTTGTGACCTGCTTCACATGTCCGTGATCTTCGCCGGGACGGGTGGGGTTCGCGGTGCTGGCGAGGCAGGGGTGCGGGCCCGCCGAAACCGCCACCAGTCAGTGCCGACTGAGAGGAGCGAGGAGCGTGAACGCGTATGCGCCGATCCTCGTACTGGGAGCCCTCGGGGCAGGCTTTGCGATCTTCTCCGTGGTCATGGCCACGCTGATCGGTCCGAAGCGGTACAACCGCGCCAAACTCGACGCCTACGAGTGTGGCATCGAGCCGACCCCCACGCCGGTCGGCGGCGGGCGTTTCCCCATCAAGTACTACCTGACGGCGATGCTCTTCATCGTCTTCGACATCGAGATCGTCTTCCTCTACCCCTGGGCCGTCACCTTCGACGCCCTGGGTGTTTTCGGGCTCGTGGAGATGCTGCTCTTCGTGCTCACCGTCTTCGTCGCCTACGCGTACGTATGGCGGCGCGGCGGCTTGGAATGGGACTGAGGGGCCTTTAAGACATGGGACTCGAAGAAAAGCTGCCGAGCGGATTCCTGCTGACGACCGTCGAGCAGGCCGCGGGCTGGGTGCGCAAGGCGTCCGTCTTCCCCGCGACATTCGGACTCGCCTGCTGTGCCATCGAGATGATGACGACCGGCGCCGGGCGCTACGACCTGGCCCGCTTCGGTATGGAGGTGTTCCGCGGGTCGCCCCGCCAGGCCGACCTGATGATCGTGGCCGGCCGGGTGAGCCAGAAGATGGCGCCGGTGCTGCGGCAGGTCTACGACCAGATGCCCAACCCCAAGTGGGTCATCTCCATGGGGGTTTGTGCGTCATCGGGCGGAATGTTCAACAACTACGCCATTGTGCAGGGAGTTGACCATATCGTCCCGGTCGACATCTATTTGCCCGGATGTCCGCCGCGGCCCGAGATGCTGATGGACGCGATTCTCAAGCTCCACCAGAAGATCCAGACCTCGAAGCTCGGCGTGAACGCCGAGGAGGCGGCCCGCGAGGCGGAGGAAGCGGCGCTCAAGGCGCTTCCCACCATCGAGATGAAGGGCCTGCTGCGGTGAGCGACGCGAACGGCAACGGGGTCAACCCCGAGAAGGACCTGAGCGCCTCCAACCTTCCCGGCCAGCGAGGCGACCAGGGCGAGGAGATCCGCGTCCAGCGCGGCATGTTCGGCGCCAACAACGGCGGCGACACCTCCGGCTACGGCGGCCTGGTCCGCTCGATCCGGCTGCCCGGCGCGGCCGCCCGCCCCTACGGCGGCTGGTTCGACGAGGTGGCCGACGAACTGGAGGGCGCTCTCGAGGAACAGGGACTCGTCCCCGAGAACGTGATCGACAAGACGGTCGTCGACCGCGACGAGATCACCTTCCACGTCGAACGCGAGTACCTGCTTCCCGTCGCCCAGACCCTGCGCGACGACCCGGCCCTCCGGTTCGAACTGTGCACCGGCGTCTCCGGCGTCCATCACCCGCAGGACAAGGGCCGCGAGCTGCACGCCGTCTACCACCTGCGCTCGATCACCCACAACCGGCTGATCCGGCTGGAGGTCAGCGCCCCGGACGCGGACCCGCACGTCCCGTCGCTCGTCACCGTGTACCCGACGAACGACTGGCACGAGCGCGAGACGTACGACTTCTTCGGCCTGATCTTCGACGGCCACCCCGCGCTGACGCGGATCATGATGCCGGACGACTGGCAGGGCTTCCCGCAGCGCAAGGACTATCCCCTCGGCGGCATTCCCGTCGAGTACAAGGGCGCCCAGATCCCGGCTCCGGACCAGCGGAGGTCGTACTCATGAGCACGCAGACCCCTCCCGGGGCATCGGCCGCCTCGCCCCGCGAGACGACCGAGGGCACCGTATATACGGTCACCGGCGGCGACTGGGACGAGATCGCCCAGTCCGCGGCCAAGTCCGACGACGAGCGCATCATCGTCAACATGGGCCCGCAGCACCCGTCCACCCACGGTGTGCTCAGGCTCATCCTGGAGATCGACGGCGAGACCGTCACCGAGGCCCGCTGCGGCATCGGCTACCTCCACACCGGTATCGAGAAGAACCTCGAGTTCCGTACGTGGACGCAGGGCACCACGTTCGTGACGCGCATGGACTATCTGACGCCGTTCTTCAACGAGACGGCCTACTGTCTCGGCGTCGAGAAGCTCCTCGGGATCACCGACCAGATCCCCGACCGCGCCTCGATCATCCGGGTGCTCCTCATGGAGCTGAACCGGATCTCCTCCCACCTGGTGTGCATCGCCACCGGCGGCATGGAGCTGGGCGCCACCACGATCATGATCTACGGCTTCCGTGACCGTGAGCTCATCCTCGACATCTACGAGCTGATCACGGGCCTGCGGATGAACCACGCGTTCGTCCGCCCCGGCGGACTCGCCCAGGACCTGCCCCCGGGCGCGGTGGACCAGATCCGCGAGTTCGTGAAGAAGATGACGAAGAACCTTCCCGAGTACGACAAGCTCGCTACCGGGAACCCCATCTTCAAGGCCCGCATGCAGGACGTCGGCTACCTCGACCTGGCCGGCTGCATGGCCCTCGGCGCCACCGGCCCGATCCTGCGCTCGGCGGGCCTGCCGCACGACCTGCGCAAGTCCCAGCCGTACTGCGGCTACGAGACCTACGACTTCGAGGTCCCCACCGCCGACACCTGCGACTCCTACGGACGCTTCCTGATCCGTCTGGAGGAGATGCGCCAGTCGCTGCGGATCGTCGAGCAGTGCCTGGACCGGCTCCAGCCCGGCCCGGTCATGGTCGCCGACAAGAAGATCGCCTGGCCCGCCCAGCTCGCGCTCGGCCCCGACGGTCTCGGCAACTCGCTCGACCACATCAAGAAGATCATGGGCACCTCCATGGAGGCCCTGATCCACCACTTCAAACTGGTGACCGAGGGCTTCCGCGTGCCGCCGGGACAGGCGTACACGGCGGTCGAGTCGCCGAAGGGCGAGCTCGGGGTGCACGTCGTCTCCGACGGAGGCACCCGCCCCTACCGGGTCCACTTCCGTGACCCGTCCTTCACCAACCTGCAGGCCATGGCGGCGATGTGCGAAGGCGGCCAGGTCGCCGACGTCATCGTCGCCGTCGCGTCCATCGACCCCGTGATGGGAGGCGTCGACCGGTGACCACCACCCCCGAGGGCGTCAGCCTGGGCATGCCCCGACTGCCCGCGCCCGACTACCCGGCCGACGTCCGGGCCCGGCTGGAGGCGGACGCGCGCGAGATCATCGCCCGCTACCCCGACTCCCGCTCGGCGCTCCTTCCGTTGCTGCATCTCGTGCAGTCGCAGGAGGGCCACGTCACGCGCACGGGACAGCGGTTCTGCGCGGAGGTACTGGGCCTGACGACGGCCGAGGTCGCCGCGGTCGCGACCTTCTACTCGATGTACCGGCGCAAGCCGAGCGGCGACTACCAGGTGGGTGTCTGCACCAACACCCTGTGTGCCGTCATGGGCGGCGACGCCATCTTCGAGGCACTCCAGGACCACCTGGGTGTCGGCAACGGGGAGACCACCGGTGACGGCAAGGTCACCCTGGAGCACATCGAGTGCAACGCGGCCTGCGACTTCGCGCCGGTCGTGATGGTCAACTGGGAGTTCTTCGACAACCAGACCGTGGACTCCGCCAAGCGCCTCGTCGACGACCTGCGCGCGGGCTCCGACGTCGAACCGACCCGCGGCGCCCGGCTGTGCACGTTCAAGGAGACCGCCCGGATCCTGGCGGGCTTCCCCGACGAGCGCGAGGGCGCGGTGGAGGGCGGCGGCAGCGCGGGCCACGCGTCCCTGGTGGGGCTGCGTCTGGCCAAGGGGGAGAGCGCCCCCGCGCGCGTGGTGCATCCGCGGGGCGGAGGAGCACCTCAGAACCAGCGGCCCGCCGAGCACCCGAGCTCGCACGACGCGCCGCAGGACACGTCGGCCTCCGACCCGTCCCACCCGGCGGGTCCTGTGGCAGAGGAGGGGGAGTGATGACCTTGGCAGCCGAGATCAACGAGACAAGTCCGGAAAAGCTGCTCGCACCCGTGCTGTCGGCCTTCTGGGACGAGGACAGGTCCTGGTCGCTGGACGTCTACCGAAGGCACGAGGGGTACGAGGGCCTGCGCAAGGCACTCGCCATGTCACCGGACGACCTGATCGCTTACGTCAAGGACTCCGGGCTGCGGGGCCGTGGCGGCGCCGGCTTCCCGACCGGAATGAAATGGCAGTTCATTCCCCAGGGAGACGGCAAACCTCACTATCTAGTTGTCAACGCCGACGAATCGGAGCCGGGAACCTGCAAGGACATCCCGCTCCTCTTCGCGAACCCGCACAGCCTCATCGAGGGCATTGTGATCGCGTGCTATGCCATCCGGTCTTCGCATGCCTTCATCTATCTCCGCGGTGAAGTCGTCCCCGTATTGCGGCGGTTGCACGAGGCCGTACGTGAGGCCTACGCGGCGGGTTACCTCGGCGAGAACATCCTGGGCAGCGGACTCGACCTCCAGCTCACCGTGCACGCGGGCGCGGGCGCGTACATCTGCGGTGAGGAGACCGCGCTGCTCGACTCGCTCGAAGGCCGCCGTGGTCAACCGCGGCTCCGCCCCCCTTTCCCTGCTGTCGCGGGCCTTTATGCGTGTCCAACTGTTGTGAACAACGTCGAATCGATCGCGTCAGTTCCCGCAATTCTCCAAAAAGGCAAGGAATGGTTCAGGTCGATGGGCAGCGAGAAGTCTCCGGGCTTCACGCTCTACTCGCTCAGCGGCCATGTCGCCAGCCCCGGCCAGTACGAGGCACCCCTCGGCATCACCCTGCGTCAACTCCTCGACATGAGTGGCGGGATGCGCCCCGGCCACCGGCTGAAGTTCTGGACGCCGGGCGGCTCCTCGACCCCGATGTTCACCGCCGAGCATCTCGACGTCCCTCTTGATTACGAAGGAGTGGGCGCCGCGGGTTCCATGCTCGGCACGAAAGCACTCCAGTGCTTCGACGAGACGACCTGCGTCGTCCGCGCCGTCACCCGCTGGACCGAGTTCTACGCCCACGAGTCCTGCGGCAAGTGCACGCCGTGCCGTGAAGGAACGTACTGGCTCGTTCAGTTGCTGCGCGACATCGAGGCCGGCAAGGGCGTCATGTCCGACCTCGACAAGCTCAACGACATCGCCGACAACATCAACGGCAAGTCCTTCTGCGCCCTCGGCGACGGTGCCGCCTCGCCGATCTTCTCCTCGCTCAAGTACTTCCGCGAGGAGTACGAGCAGCACATCACGGGCCGCGGCTGCCCCTTCGACCCCGCCAGGTCCACGGTCTGGGCGGACAAGCACACGGAGGTGAACGCATGACAGTGACCACCAGCGCTCCCTCCGGAGGCGGGGAAGCCGCGGTCCCGCCGGAGGACCTCGTCTCGCTGACGATCGACGGCGTCGAGATGAGCGTGCCCAAGGGCACCCTGGTCATCCGGGCCGCCGAACAACTCGGCATCGAGATCCCCCGGTTCTGCGACCACCCGCTCCTCGACCCGGTCGGCGCCTGCCGCCAGTGCATCGTCGAGGTCGAGGGCCAGCGCAAGCCCATGGCATCCTGCACGATCACCTGTACGGACGGGATGGTCGTCAAGACTCAACTCACCTCCCAGGTCGCCGAGAAGGCACAGCACGGTGTGATGGAGCTGCTGCTCATCAACCACCCGCTGGACTGCCCGGTCTGCGACAAGGGAGGCGAGTGCCCCCTGCAGAACCAGGCGATGTCGCACGGCAACGCCGAATCCCGGTTCGAGGGCAGGAAGCGGACGTACGAGAAGCCGGTCCCGATCTCCACCCAGGTGCTCCTGGACCGCGAGCGGTGCGTGCTGTGCGCCCGCTGCACCCGCTTCTCCAACCAGATCGCGGGCGACCCCATGATCGAACTGGTCGAGCGGGGCGCGCTCCAGCAGGTCGGCACCGGTGACGGCGACCCCTTCGAGTCGTACTTCTCCGGCAACACGATCCAGATCTGCCCGGTGGGCGCGCTCACGTCGGCGGCCTACCGCTTCCGCTCACGCCCCTTCGACCTCATCTCCTCGCACTCCGTGTGCGAGCACTGCTCCGGCGGCTGCGCGACGCGCACCGACCACCGGCGCGGCAAGGTGATGCGGCGTCTCGCGGCGCCGGACCCCGAGGTCAACGAGGAATGGGTCTGCGACAAGGGCCGGTTCGGGTTCCGGTACGCGCAGCAGCGCGACCGCCTCGACACCCCCCTGGTGCGCAACGCCGAAGGCGTCCTCGAACCCGCGTCCTGGCCGGAGGCCCTGGAGGCCGCCGCCCAGGGGCTGACCGCCGCCCGCGGCCGGGCCGGTGTCCTCACCGGCGGCCGGCTCACCGTCGAGGACGCCTACGCGTACAGCAAGTTCGCGCGCGTGGCCCTCGACACGAACGACATCGACTTCCGCGCGCGCGTGCACAGCTCCGAGGAGGCCGACTTCCTGGCCGCCCGGGTCGCCGGACGCGGCCGGGACCTCGACGGCACGGGCATCACGTACACCGCTCTGGAGAAGGCGCCCGCCGTCCTGCTGGCGGGCTTCGAGTCGGAGGAGGAGGCGCCCGGCGTCTTCCTGCGGCTGCGCAAGGCATGGCGCGGGCACGGCCAGAAGACCTTCTCCCTCGCCACGCACGCCACCCGCGGTCTGGAGAAGGCGGGCGGCACGCTGCTGCCGGCCGCCCCCGGCACCGAGACCGAGTGGCTGGACGCGCTCGCGAGCGGCGTCGGGCTGGAGGGCGACGGCGCGAAGGCCGCCGAGGCCCTGCGCGCCGAGGGCGCCGTGATCGTCGTCGGTGAGCGGCTGGCCTCCGTGGCCGGAGGGCTGACCGCCGCCGTGCGGACCGCCACCGCCACCGGCGCCCGCCTGGTGTGGATCCCGCGCAGGGCCGGGGAACGCGGTGCGATCGAGGCCGGCGCGCTTCCGTCGCTGCTGCCGGGCGGACGCCCGGCCACCGATCCGCGCGCGCGGGACGAGGTCGCCACCGCGTGGGGCGTCTCCGAACTCCCGCACCGCTACGGCCGTGACACCGGCCAGATCGTGGAGGCCGCCGTCGGCGGCGAACTGCGCGCCCTGGTGGTGGCGGGCGTGGAGGTCACCGACCTCCCCGACCCCGCACGCGCGCGTGCGGCACTGGCCGAAGTCGGCTTCCTGGTGTCGCTCGAAATGCGGCCCAGCGAGGTCACCGAGCACGCGAACGTCGTCCTGCCGGTCGCCGCGGTCGCGGAGAAGGCCGGAAGCTTCCTCAACTGGGAAGGCAGGGTCCGCTCCTTCGAGGCCGCTCTCAAGCCCGACCAGATGACCCGGCGGCTCGCGCCCGCCGACGCGCGCGTCCTGCAGATGCTGGCCGACGCCATGGACGTCCACCTCGGACTGCCGGACCTGCGCACCACGCGCGGGGAGATCGACCGGCTCGGCGCCTGGGGCGGACAGGGGGCCGGCGAACCCGGGGAGACCGGGGTGCAGATGCCCCGTCCGGCCGCCGGGGAGGCCGTACTGGCCGGGCACCGGCTGCTGCTCGACCAGGGGCGCCTTCAGGAGGGCGACACGGCACTCGCCGGGACCCGGCACGCCGCACGCGCGCGCGTGTCGGCCGCCACCGCCGCCGAGGCCGGGGTCAAGGATGGCGACGTGATCGCCGTGACCGGTCCCGCTGGAGCGGTCGAACTCCCGCTGCAGATCACCGAGATGCCCGACCGCGTGGTCTGGCTCCCGCTGAACTCGACCGGAGGGGGCGTCGCCTCCGACACCGGGGCGCTGCCCGGCGCACTCGTCCGCATCGGCCCGGCGACGATCGCCGCCGAGGCCCCCAAGGAGGTGGAGGCATGACGCCGTACCTCGCCGCTGAAGACCTCTCGATGTTCGGCCACGACCCCTGGTGGCTGGTCGTCATCAAGGCGGTGTTCTGCTTCGCCTTCCTGATGGTGACCGTGCTCTTCTCCATCGTGTGGGAGCGCAAGGTCGTCGCCTGGATGCAGCTCCGCATCGGCCCCAACCGTCACGGGCCCTGGGGCATGCTCCAGTCGCTCGCCGACGGCGTGAAGCTGATGCTCAAGGAGGACCTCGTCGTCAAGCGCGCGGACAAGGTCGTCTACGTCCTCGCGCCGATCGTGGCGGCCATCCCGGCCTTCATGGCGATCGCGGTGATCCCCTTCGGGCCGGCCGACAACGAGGTCTCGATCTTCGGTCAGCGCACGACGATGCAGCTGACCGACCTGCCGATCGCGATGCTCTTCATCCTCGCGGTGGCCTCGGTGGGCATCTACGGGATCGTGCTCGCCGGCTGGAGCTCCGGATCCACCTATCCGCTCCTCGGCGGTCTGCGCTCCTGCGCCCAGATGATCTCGTACGAGATCGCCATGGGTGCCGCGTTCGCCTCGGTGTTCCTCTACTCCGGGTCGATGTCGACCTCGACGATCGTCGAGCAGCAGCATGACCGCTGGTACATCATCCTGCTGCCGGTCTCGTTCCTGATCTACATCGTGACGATGATCGGCGAGACCAACCGGGCCCCGTTCGACATGCCGGAGTCCGAGGGAGACCTCGTCGGCGGCTTCAACACCGAGTACTCGTCGATCAAGTTCGCGCTGTTCATGCTCGCCGAGTACGTGAACATGGTGACGGTCTCGGCCGTGTCCACGACGCTCTTCCTGGGCGGCTGGCGCGCGCCCTGGCCGATCAGCAGCTTCTGGGAGGGCGCCAACCACGGCTGGTGGCCGATGCTCTGGTTCGTGGTGAAGGTGCAGCTCCTGCTGTTCTTCTTCATCTGGCTGCGCGGCACGCTCCCGCGCGTCCGCTACGACCAGCTCATGAAGCTCGGCTGGAAGGTGCTCATCCCGGTCTCCGTGGTCTGGCTGATGCTCGTCGCGACGGTCCGGACGCTGCGCAACGAGAACTACGACTTCGCGGACATCGCCCTGTACGTCGGCGGAGGCGTCCTCGTCCTCCTGCTGCTGTCGTTCGTGGCGGACATCTTCCGCGACAAGCAGGGCCAGGAGACGCCCGAGGAGCCCGCCGCCTTCGATCCGATGGCCGGTGGATTCCCCGTGCCCCCGCTGCCCGGACAGGAGCTGCCGCCGGTTCCGCGGCGCCGTCCGCGCCGCGAGCGGGAGCTGATTGTCAGTGGCGGGTCCGATACTGCGAGTGATGGACCGGTTACCGGATCTCGTGACGGAAAGGAGGGGTCCGATGGCTGAGGAGCCGAAGGAGACCAAACCGGGTTTCCAGAACCCTGTCGCCGGTTTCGGCGTGACCTTCAAGGCCATGTTCAAGAAGCGGCTGACCGAGCAGTACCCGGAACAGCAGAAGACCACCGCACCGCGGTTCCACGGCCGGCACCAGCTCAACCGCCACCCGGACGGCCTGGAGAAGTGCGTCGGCTGTGAGCTCTGTGCCTGGGCCTGTCCCGCGGACGCCATCTATGTGGAGGGCGCGGACAACACCGAGGAGGAGCGCTACTCCCCGGGCGAGCGCTACGGCCGCGTCTACCAGATCAACTACGCCCGCTGCATCCTGTGCGGGCTGTGCATCGAGGCGTGTCCCACGCGCGCGCTGACGATGACGAACGAGTTCGAGCTCGCGGACAGCAGCCGCGCCAACCTCATCTACACCAAGGAGCAACTGCTCGCCGGACTCCAGGAAGGCATGGTCGACACACCGCACTCGATCTTCCCGGGCACGGACGAGCAGGACTACTACCAAGGTCTGGTGACCGAGGCGGCACCCGGCACCGAGCGCCAGGTGGCCGTCTCCAACGGCGAGTTGCACCCCTCGGCAAGCCCGTCGGGCACGTCCGCCGGAGAGGGGGCGGAGGCATGACCGCCAACCTGGCCGCGTACTCCACCTCCACCGGAGAAGCCGTCCAGTTCTGGGTTCTCGGCACCGTCGCGGTGATCGGCGCCCTGTCCACCGTCTTCATGCGCAAGGCCGTGCACAGCGCGCTGTGCCTCGCCGGGACCATGATCGTCCTGGCCGTGTTCTACCTCGCCAACGGCGCCTACTTCCTGGGCATCGTCCAGGTCGTCGTCTACACCGGCGCGATCATGATGCTCTTCCTCTTCGTCGTCATGCTCGTCGGTGTCACCGCGGCGGACTCGTTGAAGGAGACCATCAAGGGCCAGCGCTGGCTGGCCCTGCTCTGCGGAGCCGGCTTCGGCATCCTGCTGTTCGCCGGCATCGGCAACGCGTCCGTCCAGGACTTCGACGGTCTGGCGAAGGCGAACGCGAACGGCAACGTGGAGGGCCTCGCCGCCCTCATCTTCACGAAGTACGTGTTCGCCTTCGAGATCACCGGCGCCCTGCTCATCACGGCCACGGTCGGCGCCATGGTGCTGACGCACCGCGAGCGCACCGAGCGGGCCAGGACCCAGCGCGAGCTGTCCGAGCAGCGGGTGCGCGAGGGCAAGCACATCCCGCCGCTGCCGGCGCCGGGTGTCTACGCCCGGCACAACGCCGTGGACATCGCGGGCCTGCTCCCCGACGGCACTCCGTCCGAGCTGACCGTCAGCAAGACGCTGCGCGACCGCGGGCAGATCCGTGACGTGTCGGCCGACGCGCTGAAGGACCTGAAGGCGCTGGAGCAGCGTGCCGAGGAGCGCCTGGAGCGCACGAAGCCGGAGGAGGCGTCCAAGTGAATCCGGTCAACTACCTCTATCTCGCCGCTCTGTTGTTCACGATCGGCGCCACCGGTGTCCTGATCAGACGGAACGCGATCGTGGTGTTCATGTGCATCGAGCTCATGCTCAACGCCTGCAACCTCGCCTTCGTCGTCTTCTCCCGGATGCACGGCAATCTCGACGGCCAGATCTTCGCCTTCTTCACGATGGTCGTCGCCGCCGCGGAGGTCGTGGTCGGGCTCGCGATCATCGTGTCGCTGTTCCGTTCCCGCCACTCGGCCTCGGTCGACGACGCCAGCCTGATGAAGCTGTAAGGGGTCGCTGAATCGTGGAGAACCTGATTGCGCTGCTCATCGCGGCGCCTCTGCTCGGAGCGGCCGTACTGCTGTGCGGCGGACGTCGGCTGGACGCCGTCGGTCAGTGGATCGGCACCGTGCTCGCGGCCGCCTCCTTCGTGATCGCGGTCGTGCTCTTCGCCGACATGCTGGGGAAGAGTCCGGACGACCGGACGTTCACCCAGCATCTGTACAGCTGGATCGCCGTCGGAAACTTCCGCGCGGACGTCGGCTTCCAGCTCGACCAGTTGTCGATGACGTTCGTCCTGCTGATCACCGGCGTCGGCTCGCTGATCCACCTGTACTCGATCGGGTACATGGAGCACGACGAGCGCCGCCGCCGCTTCTTCGGCTATCTGAACCTGTTCCTGGCGGCGATGCTGCTGCTCGTCCTCGCCGACAACTACCTTCTGCTGTACGTCGGCTGGGAGGGCGTCGGTCTCGCCTCGTACCTGCTGATCGGCTTCTGGCAGCACAAGCCCAGCGCGGCCACGGCCGCCAAGAAGGCCTTCCTGGTCAACCGCGTCGGCGACATGGGCCTGTCCATCGCCATCATGCTGATGTTCACGACCTTCGGGACCTTCGCCTTCGGGCCGCTGCTCGGCACCGAGGGGCACCCCGGCATCGCCGGGGACGCCACCGAGGGCAAGCTCACGGCCGTCGGGCTGATGCTGCTGCTCGCGGCCTGCGGCAAGTCGGCCCAGGTGCCGCTGCAGTCCTGGCTCGGGGACGCGATGGAGGGCCCGACCCCGGTCTCGGCCCTCATCCACGCCGCCACCATGGTGACCGCGGGCGTGTATCTGATCGTGCGCTCGGCCGCCGTCTTCAACGCGGCACCCGACGCCCAGCTCGTCGTCACCGTCGTGGGCGGGGTCACGCTCCTGTTCGGTGCGATCGTCGGTTGCGCGAAGGACGACATCAAGAAGGCGCTGGCCGGCTCGACCATGTCGCAGATCGGCTACATGGTGCTGGCGGCGGGCCTCGGCCCCATCGGCTACGTCTTCGCGATCATGCACCTGGTGACGCACGGCTTCTTCAAGGCCGGGCTCTTCCTCGGCGCCGGTTCGGTCATGCACGGCATGAACGACGAGGTCGACATGAGGAAGTTCGGCGGCCTCAGGAAGTACATGCCGGTCACCTTCGTGACCTTCGGCCTCGGCTATCTCGCGATCATCGGCTTCCCGGGCCTGTCCGGCTTCTTCTCCAAGGACAAGATCATCGAGGCGGCCTTCGCCAAGGGGGGCACCGAGGGCTGGATCCTCGGCAGCGTGGCCCTGCTGGGCGCGGCCATCACCGCGTACTACATGACGCGCGTGATGATCATGACCTTCTTCGGGGAGAAGCGCTGGCAGCCCGACGCGGACGGCCACGAGCCGCACCCGCACGAGTCGCCCAGGTCCATGACGATCCCGATGATCGTACTGGCCTTCGGGTCGGTCTTCGCGGGTGGCTTCTTCAGCATCGGCGACCGCTTCGTGCACTGGCTGGAGCCGGTCACCGGGCACGCGGAGGGCGACTCGCCGGTGAGCGCCCTCACGGTCACCCTGGCCACCATGGTGCTGCTCGTCGTCGGCGCCGGCATCGCCTACCTCCAGTACGGACGCAGCTCTGTCCCGGTCGTCGCCCCGCGCGGCTCCCTGCTCACCCGCGCCGCCCGGCGCGACCTGTACCAGGACGACTTCAACCACGTCGTGCTGGTACGCGGCGGTGAGCACCTCACCCGCTCCCTGGTGTACGTCGACCACACGCTGGTCGACGGAGTCGTCAACGGGACGGCGGCCTCCGTGGGCGGCCTCTCCGGGCGGCTGCGCAAGCTGCAGAACGGCTATGCGCGCAGTTACGCGGTCTCGATGTTCGGCGGTGCGGCGATCCTCGTCGCCGCGACCCTGCTGATGAGGGCGGTCTGATACCGATGTCCTTTCCTCTGCTGACAGCGACGGCGGCGCTCCCGGCCCTCGGGGCGATCGCCACGGCCGCCGTGCCGGCCGCGCGGCGCGTCGCCGCGAAGTGGCTGGCGCTGCTCGTCTCCCTCGGCACGCTGGCGCTCGCCGCGGTCACCCTGGTGCGTTTCGACCCCGGCGGCGCCCGCTACCAGCTCACCGAATCCCACTCCTGGATCCCGGACTTCGGGGTGAGCTACCAACTGGGCGTGGACGGCATCGGGGTGGCGCTCGTCGCGCTCACCGCGCTGCTGATGCCGTTCGTGATCCTGGCGGGCTGGCACGACGCCGACCCGATGGAGACCGGAAGCAGGCGCTGGCGTCCGACCCAGGGCTTCTTCGCCCTGATCCTGGCCGTCGAGGCGATGGTGATCATCTCCTTCGAGGCCACCGACGTCTTCCTCTTCTACATCTTCTTCGAAGCCATGCTGATCCCGATGTACTTCCTCATCGGCGGCTTCGGGGACCGGGCCCACGAGCACGGCGACGAGGCGGCGGCGACGCAGCGCTCGTACGCCGCGGTGAAGTTCCTCCTCTACAACCTGGTCGGCGGTCTGATCATGCTGGCCGCCGTGATCGGTCTGTACGTGGTCGCCGGAAGCTTCTCGCTCCAGGAGATCGTCCACGCGCGGGCCGACGGCTCCCTGCACATGGCGACCAGCACCGAGCGGTGGCTCTTCCTCGGCTTCTTCTTCGCCTTCGCGGTGAAGGCGCCCCTGTGGCCGCTGCACACCTGGCTGCCCAACGCCATGGGCGAGGCCACCGCCCCGGTCGCCGTGCTGATCACCGCGGTCGTCGACAAGGTCGGCACCTTCGCGATGCTCCGCTTCTGCCTCCAGCTCTTCCCCGAGGCGAGTAAGTGGGCGACGCCCGCGATCCTCGTGCTGGCGCTGATCAGCATCGTCTACGGGGCGCTGCTCGCGGTCGGGCAGCGGGACATCAAGCGGCTGGTCGCCTACGCCTCGATCTCCCACTTCGGGTTCATCATCCTGGGCATCTTCGCGATGACGAGCCAGGGCCAGTCGGGCGCGACGCTCTACATGGTCAACCACGGGATCTCGACCGCCGCCCTGATGCTGGTGGCCGGCTTCCTGATCTCGCGGCGCGGCTCGCGTCTCATCGCCGACTACGGAGGGGTGCAGAAAGTCGCCCCGGTGCTCGCGGGCACCTTCCTGATCGGCAGCCTCGCGACGCTGTCGCTCCCGGGTCTCGCGCCCTTCGTGAGTGAATTCCTGGTCCTGGTCGGCACGTTCACGCGCTATCCGGTGGTCGGAATCATCGCCACCTTCGGCATCGTCCTCGCCGCGCTC
The DNA here is from genome assembly GCF_042751995.1 of Streptomyces sp. NPDC059371. Lineage (NCBI taxonomy): Bacteria > Bacillati > Actinomycetota > Actinomycetes > Kitasatosporales > Streptomycetaceae > Streptomyces > Streptomyces sp. NPDC059371. The sequence continues at coordinate 108,672 of NZ_JBHYXD010000019.1, forward strand.
TACACCCTCGTCCTCTACCAGCGGACGATGACGGGCCCGGTGAAGGCCGAGGTGGCCCAGATGCCGGACCTCAGGGTGCGCGAGCTCCTGGTCGTCGCCCCGCTGATCGCTCTGTTGATCTTCCTGGGCGTCTACCCGAAGCCGCTCACCGACATCGTCAACCCGGCGGTCAAACAGACCATGTCAGACGTACACAAGACGGACCCCAAGCCCGAGGTGGAGGCGGCCAAGTGAGCGCATCAGCCGTCCACAGCCTGTGGACAACCGCGGCGACCGCGGCCGAGCCGATTTCCAAGATCGATGCACCGAAGATCGAATATGGGCAATTGTCGCCCACTTTGATCGTTATCGGTGCGGCGGTCATCGGGGTTCTGATCGAGGCCTTCGTGCCGCGCAAGTCCCGTTACTACGCACAGGTGTTCGTCGCCGTCGTGGCGCTGGCCGCGGCCTTCTCCGCGGTCGTCGCACTCGCGGCGGGCGGATACGGCACCACCAAGGCGCACATCGCTGCGATGGGCGCGGTCGCGGTCGACGGACCGGCCCTGTTCCTCCAGGGCACGATCCTGCTCGCCGGAATCCTCGGCGTCTTCACCTTCGCCGAGCGGCGCCTCGACCCCGAGGCGCACGGGAACCGGGTCGACGCGTTCGCCGCGCAGGCCTCGTCGGTGCCCGGCAGCGACAGCGAGAAGGCCGCCGTGAAGGCCGGGTTCACCACCACCGAGGTGTTCCCGCTGCTGCTCTTCGCGATCAGCGGCATGCTCGTCTTCCCCTCGGCCAACGACCTGCTGACGCTGTTCATCGCGCTGGAGGTCTTCTCCCTGCCGCTCTACCTCCTGTGCGCCGTGGCCCGCCGCAAGCGGCTCATGTCGCAGGAGGCGGCGGTCAAGTACTTCCTGCTCGGCGCCTTCGCCTCCGCGTTCACGCTGTTCGGCATCGCCCTGCTGTACGGCTACGCGGGATCGGTGTCGTACGCGACGATCGCGCACGTCGTCGACGGAACGGTCACCAACGTCGACCCGGCACTCGCCGGCACCATGGGCAACGACGTACTGCTGCTCATCGGCACCGCCCTGGTCGTCATGGGCCTGCTCTTCAAGGTCGGCGCGGTGCCGTTCCACATGTGGACGCCCGACGTCTACCAGGGCGCGCCGACCCCGGTCACCGGCTTCATGGCGGCCGCGACGAAGGTGGCGGCGTTCGGCGCGCTGCTGCGCCTGCTCTACGTCGTCCTGCCCGGCCTGCGCTGGGACTGGCGGCCGGTCATGTGGGCCGTGGCGATCGTCACGATGCTGGGTGGCGCGATCGTCGCGATCACCCAGACCGACATCAAGCGGCTCCTGGCGTACTCGTCGATCGCGCACGCCGGATTCATCCTCGCGGGTGTCATCGCGACCTCGCCGGACGGCGTCTCGTCGGTCCTCTTCTACCTGGGCGCGTACTCCTTCGTGACGATCGGCGCCTTCGCCGTCGTCACGCTCGTACGGGACGCGGGCGGAGAGGCCACGCATCTGTCCAAGTGGGCCGGTCTCGGACGCAGGTCCCCGTTGGTGGCCGCGGTGTTCGCGATCTTCCTGCTGGCCTTCGCGGGTATCCCGCTCACTTCGGGATTCACCGGAAAGTTCGCCGTGTTCAAGGCGGCGGCCGAGGGCGGCGCGGGCGCGCTGGTCGTGGTCGGTGTGATCTCTTCGGCGATCGCGGCGTTCTTCTACATCCGCGTGATCGTGCTGATGTTCTTCAGCGAGCCGAAGCCCGAGGGGCCGACGGTCGCTGTGCCGTCGCCTCTGACCATGACGGCGATCGCCGCGGGTGTGGCGGTCACGCTGGTGCTCGGTGTGGCACCGCAGTACTTCCTGAACCTGGCCAGCCAGGCCGGGGTTTTCGTGCGCTGAGCGGTTCCTCGCGCGGCTCGGGCCCCGCTCCCTTCGAGGGAGCGGGGCCTGAGCCGTTCTCAGTGGGCGGCGTGGGCCGCGCCCGCGGAACCGGGCTGTGCCATGCCGGACGAGCCGTGGTGGGCGGTGGGCGCCTTGCCGCTGTGGGCCGTGTCCGCCTTGCCCGTGTGGGCCGAGTCCGTCATACCGGTGTGGGCCGTGTCCGTCTTGCCGGTGTGGGCCGGCGCTGCCGGGCACTTCACCCTGGGGTTCCAGCGGTCGAACAGCCCGCTCGGATTCTGCTTCCACAGCCAGACGTGCAGGTCGTAGTGGATCGGCATCCCGGGGTAGTGGCCCGGCATCGGGCCGTCGAACTTCTGCCCGCCGAACATCGACGGCCGGTCCTTGCTGGTCTTCATGTTCTGGTCGGAGTCGAGCACGATCCACTCGACCCCGGCGAGCCTGCGCTTTCCGTTCTTGCCGTCCTCGAACAGCAGGGCCGCGGGCTTCGCCGGATCGAGTGAGCCGTATCGGGACTCGTTGAAGTAGTGGTAGCCCATGCTGCCGTGCCCCGCGGGATCCGAGGAGCACTGGTGGGGCACGTATCCGTCGGCGAGAGCGACCTTCTCGTCGAGGTACTTGACGCTGGCGAGGTATGCCTTGACCAGGTCGCGCAAGGCCTTCGGGTCGACCGGGCGGTCCGCGGCCGGGGCGGGGCCGGCGGACAGGGCGAGCGACGCGGTGGCGGCTGTCACGAGGGTGATGACGGTCCTGAGGGGACGCTGGGGCATGCGAGGGCTCCTAGAGACACGAGAGAGGCGTACGGACTGCACGGGTCCGTCGGCTGCGGGCCCCCTCCTCCCGCCCGAGCAGCATGGCCCTCGGCCCCGAAGCGCCGCCATGCAAGCGGGGCCAACGGGTTGAACCCCGATGGGGCGCGCCGTGCAGCGGAGTGAGACGGGGCGGGCGCCGATACGTAGGGAAGCCGGTCCCTCGCAGCCTGTGGACAACTCTCGGACTGTCGGCGCGGACCCCTATCGTGGACGCAGTGGTCGAGGCGCGACGTACGGGGGACGGAACGATGGGTGGGACGGGTGTGATGACCGAAGCGGACGCGACGGAGACGCTGGGCGGGAGCGAGGCGCTGGCCGCCCTCCACCGGGTCTTCGGGTACGACGCCTTCCGCGGCGAGCAGGAAGCGATCATCGAGCATGTGGTGGCGGGCGGTGACGCCGTCGTCCTGATGCCGACCGGTGGCGGCAAGTCCCTCTGCTACCAAATCCCTTCCCTGGTCAGACCGGGTACGGGCGTTGTGGTCTCCCCGCTCATCGCGCTCATGCAGGACCAGGTGGACGCGCTGCGGGCGCTGGGCGTGCGTGCCGGGTTCATGAACTCCACGCAGGACTTCGACGAGCGGCGCGTGGTCGAGGCGGAGTTCCTGGCCGGCGAGCTCGACCTTCTCTACCTGGCTCCCGAGCGGCTGCGTCTCGACAACACGCTGGACCTGCTGTCCCGCGGGAAGATCTCCGTCTTCGCGATCGACGAGGCGCACTGCGTGGCCCAGTGGGGCCATGACTTCCGTCCCGACTATCTGGCGCTCTCGCTGCTCGGCGAACGCTGGCCGGACGTCCCGCGCCTCGCGCTGACGGCCACCGCCACCCATGCGACGCACAAGGAGATCACTCAGCGGCTGGGCATGCCCGCGGCCCGCCACTTCGAGGCGAGCTTCGACCGGCCCAACATCCAGTACCGGATCGTTCCGAAGGCCGACCCGAAGAGGCAGCTGCTGTCCTTCCTGCGCGAGGAGCACGCGGGCGACGCGGGCATCGTGTACTGCCTCTCGCGCAACTCCGTGGAGAAGACCGCCGAGTTCCTCTCCCGCAACGGCATCGAGGCGGTGCCCTATCACGCGGGCCTTGACTCGGGGACCCGTGCCGCGCACCAGTCCCGCTTCCTGCGGGAGGAGGGCCTCGTGGTCGTCGCCACGATCGCCTTCGGCATGGGCATCGACAAGCCGGACGTCCGGTTCGTCGCCCACCTCGACCTGCCGAAGTCCGTCGAGGGCTACTACCAGGAGACGGGCCGCGCAGGCCGTGACGGACTGCCCTCGACGGCCTGGATGGCGTACGGGCTTCAGGACGTCGTCCAGCAGCGCAAGATGATCCAGGGCTCGGAGGGCGACGAGGCGTTCAGACGCCGGGCCACCGCCCATCTGGACTCGATGCTCGCCCTGTGCGAGACGGCCCGGTGCAGGCGCTCCCAGCTCCTCGCCTACTTCGGCCAGGACCCCGACACCCCGGCCTGCGGGAACTGCGACACCTGTCTGACACCCCCGGAGACCTGGGACGGCACGGTCGCGGCACAGAAGCTGCTGTCCACGGTGGTACGCCTCCAGCGTGAGCGGGGACAGAAGTTCGGCGCCGGTCAGATCGTCGACATCCTGCTGGGGCGGAAGACCGCCAAGGTGATCCAGTTCGACCATGACCAACTGTCCGTCTTCGGCATCGGGGAGGAGCTGGCGGAGTCCGAATGGCGCGGTGTCGTACGGCAGTTGCTTTCCCAGGGACTGATCGCGGTCGAGGGTGAGTACGGCACGCTGGTGCTGACCGAGGCGAGCGGGACCGTGCTGCGGCGCGAGCGGGACGTGCCGCTGCGCAAGGAGGCGCCGAAGCCGGCCGCGTCCCGGTCGTCGGCACCCAAGGGTGAGCGCAAGGCCAAGGCGGCGGCGGCCGAACTGCCCGCCGAGCTCGTGCCCGCGTTCGAGGCGCTGCGTGCCTGGCGCGGCGAGCAGGCGCGTGAACAGGGCGTCCCGGCGTACGTCATCTTCCACGACGCCACGCTGCGGGAGATCGCGACGGTGTGGCCCACCTCCGTCAAGGACCTGGGCGGTATCAGCGGGGTGGGCGAGAAGAAGCTGGCGACGTACGGCGAGGGTGTCGTCGGGGTGCTCGCCTCGCTGGCCGGCGGTACCCCCGCGACGGCGGGGGCCGGCGGCAGACCCGAGTCCGCACCGGTTCCGGCGGCCCCGGCGGCCCCGGCGGGACCGGACCCGGACTGGCCGGAGCTGGACCAGGAGCCGGAGCCCGAGGACTGGATGTAGCGGGCCCGACGCCGGGAGACCGAGGACGAGGCGAGACGCCCTGCCGGGCTCTGCCGACTCCGCCGGGCTCTGCCGGGCCCGCCGACCGAGCCGGGCCCGCCGACCGAGCCGGGCCCGCCGACCGAGCCGGGCCCGCCGACCGAGCCGGGCCCGCCGGCTCCGCCGCCCGCGCAGGGCTTCGCCCAAGCCGGGCTTCGCGGGGCACGGTGGCCAGGATCCTGGCCACCGTGACAGGGACCTCGTCCCGCTGGAGGTCTCTCTCGGAGGCGTGTCCCGGAGATCCCTCCCAGAGGCGGCGCCCGGAGGTCTCTCCTGGAAGCGTCCCCCGGAAGCCCCTCCGGGGGCTTGTCGCCAAGCTCCCCCGGAGACCGCTACCGGGAGGCGGTCGGTGTGATGCGGCCCCGGACCTCGCCGAGGCCGACCCGGGTCCCGCCCGGACCCGGCGCCCAGGCCGTCAGCGTGACCTCGTCGCCGTCCTCGAGGAACGTCCGCTTGCCGTCGGGGAGTTCGAGGGTGTCGCGCCCGTTCCAGGTGAGTTCGAGCAGCGAGCCGCGCTCGCCCTCGGTGGGGCCGCTGACGGTTCCGGAGCCGTAGAGGTCACCGGTCCGCAGGGAGGCGCCGTTGACCGTCATGTGGGCCAGTTGCTGGGCGGCCGTCCAGTACATGGTGGAGAAGGGGGGTTCGGAGACGACGTGGCCGTTGACGGCCACGGAGATCCGGAGGTCGTAGCCGCCCGGTTCCTCGGAGGCGTCGTCGAGGTAGGGGAGGAGGGGGTGCGTGCGGACGGGCGGGGCCACCAGGGCGTCGTCGAGGGCGTCCAGCGGGGTGATCCATGCCGACACGGACGTGGCGAAGGACTTGCCGAGGAAGGGGCCGAGCGGGACGTACTCCCAGGCCTGGATGTCACGCGCCGACCAGTCGTTGAGCAGGCAGAGGCCGAAGACGTGGTCGCGGTAGTCGCTCAGGGGCACCGGCCGGCCCTGTTCCGAGGGGGTGCCGACCACGAAACCGACCTCCGCCTCGATGTCCAGGCGGATCGAAGGGCCGAAGACCGGGGCGGCGTCCGCGGGGGCCTTGCGCTGGCCCGACGGGCGGACGACATCCGTGCCGGACACCACGACCGTGCCGGAGCGGCCGTGATAGCCGATCGGCAGGTGCTTCCAGTTCGGCGTGAGGGAGTCGGCGGCGTCGGGGCGGAAGATCTGGCCGACGTTCCGGGCGTGGTTCTCGGAGGCGTAGAAGTCCACATAGTCCGCGACGGTGAAGGGGAGGTGCAGCGTCACGTCGGAGAGGGGGTGGAAATGGGGAGCGAGGGTTTCCCGGTGGGCCGGGACGGTCACCCAGGCCGTCAGCGCGCGCCGGACATCGGACCAGGCGGTGCGGCCCGCGGCGAGCAGCGGGTCGAGGGTCGGTTGTGCGAGCAGCCCGGCGTAGGGGGAACCGAGTGAGCGGGCCGCCGCACCCGCGTCGAGCACGTGGTCGCCGAGCCGTACGCCGACGCGCCGTTCGGGGTCACCGGCCGGGTCGGTCAGGGAGAACACGCCGTACGGCAGGTTGTGCGGACCGAAGGGATCGCCCTCGGGGACATCGAAGGGGGGCATCGGTAGGTGCCTCGCTTTCGGATTCGTACTCGCCATGTGAGCCATGCGTTCCACGCGTTTGATGTGGTCGGAGCACACGTTACGGGGGAGAGTCCCCGCTGTGGCAGGGCCTAAAGGGTCTGCAATGTCTGAATTGGCCCAGTGTGGAACCGGTGATTGGCGAGTCGCGGTGCGTGGATGCGAGGTGACGGGTACCGCATCACCCGGCCTCGGACCGTGCTTGTCGCGCTCTCGTCGCACTCTTGCCCCGTTCGTTCCCCGTTCGCGCCCGCTCTTGTCCGCCGGTCCGCGCCCCTGCCCGCGACTGTCCGCCATCCCGCGCTCCCGCCCGCTGCCCCGCGCCCCTGCCACCGCTGTCCAAGAGTCGGCGCGGCTGCCGCGTACGGTCGCGGGCGCATTTCGCGCGAGAGGGAGTTCGCCAGGCCTCGCCCCAACAGGGGTGATGTGTAACGGACTTGGCGAGGGGCACTTCCGATGCAGGGCCGAGTTGGCCTTGGTGTAGGGGGCGTTGGGGAGTTGTGGGTGGTCCTGTGCGGGAAAGTGGGTGTGGGCGGAAGTGGAGCCTGGGTGATCCGAAGCGGTCGCAACGCGCTTACCGCCGTACGGTGAACGGCGTTGCTGACGGGATACCGGACGTCGTCCGGTTCAGGCCGGGCCGATGAGTCGTTCGATCCGTATTCTTCGGATCATGGCCGCTCCGACTGCATATTCACTCATCGCCACTGACCTGGACGGAACGCTGCTGCGCGGCGACGACACACTCTCCGACCGGTCACGGGCCGCGTTGGCGAAGGTGACCCAGGCAGGTGCCCGGCATCTCGTGGTCACGGGCCGACCGGCACCGCGCGTGCGACCGCTTCTCGACGAACTCGGCGGCGAGGGACTGGCGGTGTGCGGTCAGGGGGCGCAGCTCTACGACGCGGGCGCGGACCGCATGCTGTGGTCGGTGACCCTGGACAGGGAGTTGGCGGAGACGGCGCTCGGCAAGATCGAGGCGGAGGTCGGGCTGCTCTACGCGGCGGTCGACCAGGACGGCGTGGACGGGCTGACGCTCATCGAGCCGGGGTACGTCATGCCGCATCCGACTCTGCCGGCGGTGCGGGTGCCGCGTCGGGACGACCTCTGGGCGGAGCCGATCAGCAAGGTGTTGCTTCGTCACCCGTCTTTGTCCGACGACGAGTTGGCGTCGGCGGCGCGGGGAGTGGTCGGTTCGCTGGCGACGGTCACCATGTCCGGGCCCGGCACCGTCGAACTCCAGCCATGCGGGGTGACCAAGGCGACGGGCCTCGCTCTGGCCGCGGCGCATCTCGGGCTCACGTCGTGCGCGACGCTCGCCTTCGGTGACATGCCCAATGACATCCCGATGTTCGACTGGGCGGCCCGGGGTGTGGCGATGGCGAACGCCCACCCGGAACTGAAGGCGGTGGCCGACGAGGTCACCTTGTCGAACGAGGACGACGGGATCGCGGTCGTCCTGGAGCGCCTCTTCGGCTTCTAGCGACGCAGACGCACCCGACGACACCCTGCAGCCGACGCACCCGACCGGCCGCCAAGAACACGCACCCGACCGGCCGCCAAGAACACGCACCCGACCGGCCGCCAAGAACACGCACCCGACCGGCCGCCAAGAACACGCACCCGACCGGCCGCCA